>NZ_ASZV01000010.1:0-206817 GCF_000442475.1 Ralstonia sp. AU12-08
GATCAAAGGCCAGCTGTTTGCGTTGATGTCCCATGATTTTTCACCTTACGCCCGTCATCGAATGCATCTTTGCGTCGCCGGCCATAAGCGCGTCCAGTGTTATCGGAGGCGCCTTTCTGGATGAATTCTTGCGTGGCTTATTCTCCGTAAGAGTAGGGCAGCCTACCTTCAGCTTCAACACGTCCAGCGCGTTGCGTTCTGACACGTTTAGAGATTCCTCGGTGTAAGACTCGACGATCTTGATTTTCCGTTCCTCTTGCAGTTGAGCAGCCATTGATGCAAGTGGCGATGGCACCTCAAACGGACAGAGCAAGTCTTTGCGCGGTTGTATGCCGTTGACCATATGCGCGAGGAGCGCTTCGACTTCGGATCGATGCAGATTGTCGGGAGAAAGATAGGCTTTTCGGAGATCCTCGATGGCAACTGACGAGCGCCCCTCTTGCCTCATATGACGATACGCAAGGCAAATGAGACCGATGACGATTCGCTTCAAGCCGAACGTCATCTGAAAGAGCTCACGTTCATACGTCAGGACTGGCACCTTAAACCAGCTACCGGCCACGCGCTTGCACTCCGCCAAGTAGTCGCGCCAGTCGTCTGTCCCCGCACTCTCCGGTTGCAGGAC
Source organism: Ralstonia sp. AU12-08 (assembly GCF_000442475.1). Taxonomy (NCBI): domain Bacteria; kingdom Pseudomonadati; phylum Pseudomonadota; class Betaproteobacteria; order Burkholderiales; family Burkholderiaceae; genus Ralstonia; species Ralstonia sp. AU12-08. The sequence goes on from NZ_ASZV01000010.1 coordinate 626, forward strand.
GATGGGCCGAGATAGCAGGCGGTGTTGGTCCTGTTGGGGGCGCGTTTTCAAGGTATGACATAAGCTGTAGTTGGCTACGTACACGAGCGGCACGTTGAGGCCAAGCAGTGTCAGCAATGTGGATGTCGCTTTGGCGCTAGAGGTGCTGCCATGAGTGATGAACTGGCACTCGTCGGCGAACATCAATACAGAGAAATCACGGAATGCCCGCCATCTCGCATGCTTTGTGAGCTGATCTAGTCGAGCCCGAGCTGGCGCGGACTCCTCGTCGGGATAGGCGCATTTCCTTAGCGATGCCGCGACGGTAGGGTGAGTCCGAAAGCTCAAATTGATGCAGTGCGCTGCGGGAAAGGGGTCATGGCCGTTGCCAACAGCGATAGGGTCTTCGATCTGAAGCAGTCGGGCGATGGCTTGCGTCAATGCGCTCTTCCCGGATCCCGCCAGGCCGGTGAGGCAAATGGCGGCCGCGTCCGGAAAGTCATCCGCGAAATTGCGGTTGTACACGAGGCGAAGATACTCAAGACTGTCCGTATAGCGGGTGGCAGAGAAGCCGATTGATCCTCCAACCAGTTGCTTGATGATCTGACGTACCTGAGCTGTTGGGACGAACACGCTCTTGAGCGCAATCCGGAGTCTTTCCTCGGCAGCAGCAGGCGGCTCACCCGCGACCGCTTTTGCCGGTGCCGGCCGGACACGTGTTTTTGCAGCAATGACCGAGTCGTCGAGCAAAGGAGCGATTCGATCATAGAGGTTGTGCTTGAGGGTATTCATCGTGCGCTCCGATGTGCCGTGCCGAGGGCAGCTTCCGTCGAGGCTTGTTTGGACGCCTTTGATCGGGGACTGGGGTGGCCGGCTTTTCTTTTACCCGCATCCCAATCCATACCTGTCGTCTGTTCAAACAGCTGTCGGACCTCGCTATCAATGGCATTTATGTGCTCGCGAAGCTGCGATTCCGAAATCGCTTGTTGAGCTGCGAGGTCTTGCAACTCCGCGAATGAGAGCAGATAGTCCTGATCGCGTATCGCAAACACCGCGTCAACCTGGATGATTCGCCCCCGAATATCAAGCCAGACGTGGCGTACACACATGTCGAGAACGTAGCCCCGGACATTGATGGTTTGACCGTTCGCCAGGCTCTCAAAGATCCCCGTCTCACGCAGCGCTTGGGAGTTAAAGCATCGGTGTAGCAGGTAAGCTCCGTCGCTCCTGAGCGTGAATGTGGTAGGGGAGAGAAAGGACCGAACGGCTCTGTCGAAACTAATAGGGTTAGCGTCAGTGCGCCCGCGCGCAGACAAGTAGCTCCAAATTCCAGCTGATGTCGGCAGCACGCCCGCAGCGATCATGTCGGGTGTAAGCTTTGCCGATACGTCGCGTTTGTGGTTGTCCCTTACCACGCGCAGGATCTCGCGCACTGCCATCCGAACCGGACTGAGGTCGCTTTGCACGTAAGCGGGTTGGCCTTCCACTTTGATTTTTCGAGGGTTGGAACTCTCCACGGTGGCTTTGGATTGGGCAAACCAACTGGGAGTGCACTCCCGCATGGGAATACTGGTCTGGTCGAACTCGACAGCCAGCAGCTTTTTGCCCGGACCGTTGTCCGCGATCAAGAATGACGGAAGCCCTTCGCATTCCCAAGCGCCGTCGAAAAGCGTAAGCCCAAATAACTCGGCGAAGCGCTTCTTCGGAATGGCCATGCTGAACAGCGCCATTCGGTAAGCTTCTGACGTCTCGCTATTCAGCGAGAAGCCGACTCCTACGGTGCAAGAGGATGCAACGTCGACGATAGCGACGACACACAATGGTGGCAGGAGCGTCTTGCAATGTGGCGACGTCGGATAATCCTTCGTGTATCGTCCGTCAGCTTCCAATTTTTCCATCACGTTGGCGACCGCTTGAGAAAATCGCCCTTCGGGCGCACGCAGTCTGTTGCGTGTGCGAACGTCACCGTAGACGGAACGCTGCACCTGGTCTTGACCGAACGCTTTCCTGACGTGATACCTGTATTGCCCGTAGCTTGGAAACGGTTTTCCTGCAGGGTGGAAATACCGTTTAGCAAGGCGGCCGTCTGTGGAGACCTTGCATCCGAATACGTGATTCATCGCCTTACTGTAGATGGACGCGAGTGTCACCGCCGGCCCGCGATAGGTCACGTATGAGTCTTCAATGGCTTTCGCCATCGCTTCGTCAACGGGCCAACCACTACCTTTGCCTCGCGAGAGCGACGAGCGGCCAGCCTTCCTAGTCTGGTGCGCTCTGCTGTGGCGTCCAATATTGGAATAGTTCGGGCAAAGCGCCCAGGGCTCACGCCCAAACGCTAGATACGCGATGAACCAGAGGCGCATGCGTGTTTCGTTCTTTCCGAGTTCTCTTGCCATGCGGTTGATGATCTTGTTCGCCGTATCCGAGCGAAGAATTTCTTGCTCCCTTTCGAGAAGCGGGGCGATCGCAGAAAAACGTTCCTCAACGCGCTCGGTCAGCGTCTTCTTGGACTTGCTCCGGAGAGCATCGACAGCCATGAGTTCACCGTAACTCAGATCATGGGTGAACCAGAAGGGCCTGGTTCTCGGTTGAGTTGCTACGACGATGCCACCACTGAGTAGGCCTTCTTCAAATTCTGAGCGAGGCATACCGATAATCGCGCTGTCAGGGTGGTCATTGGGTCCTTTCCAAAACCAGGCGAGGTAAACCTGCGGGTTGGCGGCGCTATTGCTCAAGAAATGGTAAGTAACGCCCATGTTCAAGCTCTTGTGGCCGTTTGGCGCGACAAGTTGCGTTCCCATCATCATCACGCAGCCCTCCCGAACCAGTGCCCATAAACCTCCAGAACGTCACGCGACTCTGGCTTGAGTGGATGATCAAAGGTAATTGGACTAAACAGGTCGACGCGTAAGCGTCTGTTCCAGACGCCCTGATACAAAATCGTTCGACAATCGTGAAGATCGCAGCCGAACTCTTCAATAATGGTGCGAGACACATCGATCGGTGCTACATGCTTGCCGATGATTGACCGAAGTTTCTCTTCGATCTTTTGCCGTATTTCGGCAGAAACGCTTATCCGGTGTTGTTGGTATCCGTAGAGTTGTCGCAAATTGCACGCTACATCGAAGTCGATCTTCGCTTGTGTTACCTGTACGGTCCGAATGCCGGCATCTTCGTAATAAATACACTCCAATTCATGGCGGAACTTCGCGCGTTGCTGCCGGTTTTCTTCTCGAGTTCGAGTGCTTTTCAGGTCCAGTCCGCGCTTGAAGCCATTATCATCCTTCTTTACCGTCCAATTAATACAAAACGGCGTGTTGTCCTCGTCACGCAGGAATAACAACAGGTCGCCCATGAGTGGGATGGGGACGCGGAGATTGGTCTCGGGATCGCTTGGGTCACTGACGACAGTTGACGGATGGAGCTTAAGTTGCCCAAGGCGATCGGCTACGCTGACTGTCCCCTTAAACGCTGGCAAATCCAGACCACGAGTATCGCGGTGGCCACTCAAAGGATGGAAAGCCGGGCGAGGTGAGAGGACGCGTTGCTCATGTAGATCGAAGAGTCCGGGGTGATACAGGGCGAGGAGGCCCGCATATTGCTCCGGCGTAGACAGAAAATGGATGTCCCGCCTGAGTTTTGCCGAATAGATGCAAGACCGGCGTGAGCAACTCGGAGCCACGTCCGAGAAGGCAGTAATCGGCGGCTGGTAGGAGTCAGTCCATCCGTTCAGAGTGCGAGCGTTGAGGCGGGCGACATACCCTGGGACCCCCAGTTTTTTTGCAATCCAGCCGAAAATCGAGCCCAGCATGGAGGAGGCTGTCATGATTCTTCCTTATCAAGTGAACAGGCCGTTGGCTGCCAGAGCAGTAACGGCTTGGGTAGTGACACTTATGCCCGGGAAGAGACCGATGCAACGCGTAGGGGCGAACACCTCCACCAGTCGCCTTGACAGGCGTCTGGGGTCGTCACAGAATGACAGCGTCAGGCAACAACCGACACTGCAACTCAAGGGCCGCTACCTTTGCCGAGGTAGTGGCCCTTTCCGTATTCCAGGCTTCATGCGCGCGTGCCGTCATTGTTCGTGCATGTTTTTCTCCTGTTTGTTGGGCGCTGGTGCATGTAAAGGCGCTCTGCCTTCCTGATGCCCACATCGATACGCCCAACGCGTTAAATCAATCGCCTTCCGAAGGGCAACTTGAGCCCGAGTGGCTAGGCGTATCTCTTTCTTCCATCTACATGCGAGGATACTTTCAGGGTGCTGCCGCCATCACACTGGAACTGATCATTTCCGGTCGCTAGATGGAGCAAATCTCCTCGTAAGCTGATGCTGTTCTGTCGACCGCAAATTCTTTGCTTCAATTGGGGCGATTTCACTGGAAATCAGTATAGATGCGCAAATCGACTACATCATTCCGGCGCGAGCGGAATTTTATAGTTGCGTTCAAGCAATCTTTGATTATATCATTTCGCATTTTCTTTGTATAGAATTTTTTAATAGTCCGTTTAATGATACGTCTAGGATTTCTTTTGAATCGTGTGCGTATGAGGAGCGATGCTTTGGGTTTCGGTTTTTCGCCCCTCTTTGTCGTGGGCGCAGCGAGTTGGTTCGGGCTTGGCGCATCGAGCGGCATGGTTGATGCAGATGTTAGTGGACATGGCGCTCAGGTGGCTTGCGCCTTGGCACCCGGACAGTCCGCTTGTGGCGCGGTGTTGCCATGCTGAGGAGGGTTGTGCCTGAACTGGGCGAGTACATTCGCGGACACGCAGGGCGGTTGAGCTTGTGGAACGGATTCCTCTCCGCAGAAGAGCTTCTTCTGTTCCTAAACGGTGGAGCTCGCGGGAGGGAGCGAGACCCAGTCTATCGATTGATGGCGTCTCTTAGCGGACTGGATCCGGTAAGTTATCTGAAGGCTAACTCACTTCTTCCGTTCTGCTGTGTAGGCACTCGCAGTGATGACGTGTTCGACTATGAAAGCCCTGGTAGCTTGACGCAGAGAACGGCATGGAGGCAACTCAAGGAAGGCGCCTACCTTTGTTCGAGCTGTGTTGCGAAAGACGAGGGCACGCTAGGCTATTCGTACTGGCGTGCGTTCCATCAACTGCCGGGTATCGACACATGTCCGACTCATGCTACCGCGCTTGGTGTTGTGGAGGACATCGGCGCTTTTGATCTGCCACCTGCGTTTTGGGCTGCGACTGCGCAGCCAGTCTATGATGAACTTGTGTCCCTGCGCACGATGCCTGTTGTTGCTCGCTATGCGGAGATCGCTCATGCATTTATGACTGCGGGACGAAGGGTTTCGGGGGTTGTCGCTGCCAGATGTGTGGGTCCTCGAGCGGCCGCAATGAGCTTCCCAATCGGCACGCACATAGCTCGGTCTACGCTCGCACATTGCGTTCGTGATGCTTTTCCGTCGGTTTGGTTGGACGCGCACTATCCTAAACTGAGTGGAAGCGTGGATTGTTCAAGGGTCCAATCAGTTAACGGACTCTGCGGCGGCAGTGTTGTGAGTGGGGTGGTGTATGCGATGGCGCTCGCGGCGACTTTTTCAACGAGTGAGGAAGCCATCCAAGCTTTTTACGCAACGCCAAGCAGTCGCACTTTGAAGAGATCCCCTGCTTGGAGGGCAGGGGCGTTGCCGGAGCATCGCGAGCGCATCCTTCCCTACTATAATGCGAGCGAAGGGATCGTAACTCGCGTAGCCGAGATGCTCGGTTTCGAGAAAATGACGGCATTTTCCCGGCTTAGGGCGGTGGGGCTGCCGCCTCTTGGGCGGCTTCCTAAGTCGGATAGGCAACTAGTGATCGCATTCCTATCGAAAGCGTCAAAGACCGAGGTTGATCGTTGGATTGCGGCCGGATCGAGTGTCAGCGAAATTTGTAGTACTGAGAGCAGACGAGGGCGGCGTATGCAACGGTGCCGGGGCGCTGGCGATTAGCAGGATCGAGCTGCTGTTTTGTAGTGGTCAACTCATCCCGGACACTGCGTTAAGTTTTTCTTCTGCAACGGCCGGCGCCAGTCCGTCATTGAACTGATGTGGCCGTATCCAGTTATACCGGTGCATCAGGTAATGGCTGATGTCCCAGTGTGCTTCATGCACCGTCATGTAACCCACTGACGGTAACCACTCGGTCTTCAAGCTGCGGAACAGCCTCTCCATCGGAGCGTTGTCCCAGCAGTTGCTACGGCGGCTCATGCTCTGTTGTATCCGATAACTCCACAGGCGTTGCCGGAACTTACGGCTTGCATACTGGGTGAATTCACCCTGGCCACCTTGGTCCGAGTGGAACAACAGCCCCTGTGGTCTGCCACGCTGCTCATAGACCATGTCCAGTGCTTGCACGACCCGATCGGCATCGGGGCGTGTCGAGAATGCCCAGCCTACGACCCGTCGCGTGAGCAGTTCGAGCACTGCCGCCAGGTAATGCCAGCGGCCCTGAGCCCACACGTAGGTGATGTCACCACACCAGACCTGATTCGGCGCATCGACCGCAAACTGACGATTGAGCCGGTTCGGGATGTCGATTCGCTCCACCGTGGCCTGTTTATAGGTGTGGCCGCCGGGCAGCTTGCAGATCAGACCCAACTCCTCCATCAGGCGACTGACTTTGAAGCGGCCAATCACCGTGCCTTGTTCGCGCATCATGCCCATGATGCTGCGGCTGCCAGCCGAGCTTCGGCTCTCGACGAACAACTCGTGCACTCGGCTGCGCAGTGCCATGCGCTCGCTGTCAACTTGCTGGGCACGCTCCCGGTGGGCATATAGGCAAGACCGCGCCACGTCGAAGACGGCGCAAGCCATTTCGACCGATTCGCTTGCGCAGATCTGCTCGATTATGCCGAATGTCCCCGTCGCCTTTAATCAGGCTGACATCCCCTCAGCGGGAACCATAACCGATCAACTCCCCTTAGGTCATTGCATGGTTTGGCTCAAAATCCCGAGTCAGGGAGTCGCGCGTAAATTTGTCGATGTAGTCCATCATTGCATCGACCGCTTGACCGGCTTCCGCCTCATCGCCATCAGCAATCGTGTTGATGACGCGGGCGTGTAGCTGACTGACGGTCTGCACGTCATTCAGGCGCTCGCGCTGGATGTAGTAGAAGCGCCGGGACAGGGCATGCAGTGGTGCAATGGCCTCGGCAGCAAACGTATTGCGGGCCAGTTGTGCCATGAGCTGGTTTGCCTTGTACAGGCTACGCAGATACGCGAGAACGTCCTTGGATTCGCCTGCAGCAATCAACTCGCCTGCGGCTTCACGCATCTGTTTGCGTTCGCTTGGCAGGGCGCGTCGGGCCGCACGTTGAGCGATCAGTCGCTCCAGTTCTCGGCGCATTTCCAGAACAAGCAGTTGTTCGTGGATGTCTGGCTTCGTGATCATGATCCCGTGCCGCGGGACGATCTTTACCAAGTGCGCTGCTTCCAGCCGCTGCGCGGCTTCGCGGACTGGAGTCCGTCCGGTATTCAATTTCTCGGCCAGTGAGACTTCGGACCAAACACTGCCAGGCGCGAGCTCCAGCGTCACGATCAGTTCTTCCAGTTGCTGATGGGCTTGCTCGGCAAGCGTGCTGGGGACTTGTCCGACTTTAGACATAGTAGGGCCTGGAAAAATATCACTGCCATATTAGTGGAAGGGCGATCGATCTGTCCATCCGGCGTCGTTCATCGCGTTCCAGGCGTTTCTCCGCACTTGCTATCCAAGTCTGGTCCTAAAGCGGTGCTTAGGCCTCTTAAGGGCTTTCTGGATCACCTGTCGCATCCTCATAACAAGGGTAAAACCCAATTTCGCAGCATTGCTATCTTTCTGATACTGCACTGACATGTCACAGGAATTCCACAAAGATACTTGATGGGATAACCACGAGAGCGTAGGAGGCACGCCGTGAATATGAAGATCAACTACCGTTGGATCGTCGCGATAACTTTGTTTGTCGCGTACAGCATCCAGTTTTTGGATCGGGTCAAGACCAATCTATTGAATCCGTTCATCGCCGCTGACGTTGGATTGAGCGCTGCCGACATCGGCACAGGCACTTTCCTGATGCTCATCTTCTACGGGCCAGCCCAATACATTTCCGGGGTGCTGACCGACCGATTCGGTGCCAAGAAGATCCTGATTTTTTCGGTGATTTCGTGGTCGGTGATGACTGCTTGGATGGGGTTGATTCACAGCCGCGATGAATACTTCATCCGGATGGCGATCTTCGGCGTCCTGGTCGGGACCGAATACGTTCCATCAGCCCGCATCCTGATGCGATGGTTCAACAAGGATGGCCGTGCTCGAGCGCAGGCGTTGCTATCGTGGGCCTGGATTCTGACGCCGGCCTGGGCGGCCATCTTTGCTACCCAGTTGGCGGTCCATACCGGCAGTTGGCGTACGGTGTTTTTCATCACCGGCGCGCTTGGGGTGGTGCCATTGCTTCTGATCGTGCTTCTTGTGTTTGACCGCCCCGAGCAATATCGCGGCATCAGCCGAGAGGAGTTGCAGTACAGCTACAAGGACGAGATCGAGGCGGGCATTCTGACGGGCGACAACTTCCAGGATGTTCAGCGCCAGATTCTGAAAGTCAAAAATTTCTCGTTCCTGGACCTCTTCAAGAGCCGCGCCTACATTGCCGTCGTCGTCGTTGACGTCGTCATGCAGGTGACGTACTGGGGCGCTTCCATCTGGATTCCGCTGTACCTGGCCGACAAATTTGGCTTCAAACTGCTGTCGATGGGCTACTGGAGCGCACTGTACTTTGCGGCCGGAGCCATTGGCAGTTTCGTGTCCTCCTACCTGTCCGACAAGGTGTTCCGCGGCAATCGCCGCGTCATGATCGCGACATGCTTTGCCGGTCTGGCGCCTTTCGTCTTGGCCATGGCGACGCTGCAGACGGGCAATCAAACGGCGCTTGCGATTGTGCTCTGCGGCATGGGCTTTTTTGCCAACATGGCTTGGGGGCCGTTCCTCACGGTGCCGGCGGAAATCTTCACCCCCGAGGTCTACGGTAAGGCCATGGGCTTCGTGAACGGCGTCGGCTATGTCGTGGCCGCCTTCAGTGCCAAGATCTTTGCCGCTCTCATCGTCACCACCAGCGCCGGCAAGGACTACTCACAGGGTTGGCTGTTCCTGGCGGCTTGCATTCTGGTCGGCATTGCCGCGTCGTGGTTCATTCGAATCGAATCCTCACGTGACGCTCTTGCCCCGGCCGCCACATCTGGCAAGCAGGCGACGGCTCAGTAATCCAGTTATCCAAGTAGGAGAAATACATGCTGTTGACCCAACGGGATGGGCACATTGCCGTCCTCACCATCGACCGTCCGCAACGTCGCAATGCCTTGGGTTCTGAGCTGATTGCCCAATTGGGCCGGGCATTTTATGAACTGGATAGCGATCCAGACGTACACGCCATCGTGCTGACCGGGACAGCTCCAGGATTTTGCGCGGGAAGCGACCTCAAAGAGCTCGCAAACATGTCTCTGGCGGAAATGCGCGGACACGAATCGATGACCGCTGCGCTCGCCCGCGCCATCTCCATGTTGAGCACGCCGGTGGTCTGCGCGGTGTCCGGCTTTTGCCTGGGCGGTGGCTTTGCGCTGGCCGCCGCGTGCGACCTGGTGGTCACGACAGCAACGTGCCGCTGGCACATGCCGGAGGTCAAGATCGGTTGGATTCCACCGTGGGGCTTGCAGTTCCTGCTGGGTCGATGCACGCCGGCAACGGCACGTCGCCTCGCCTGGGGCGTTGAGGAAGTTGACGGTACCGAGGCGGAACGCCTCGGGCTAGCCGACTACGTCGCCACCGATGGCGATGCGTTGTCCAAAGCGATGCGCGTCGCCCAAACACTGGCGGATTACCCCACACCGGCGGTTGCCGCCACCAAGCGCTACTTCCGCGACAGCTTTGCCGTGGATGGCGAGATTCGCGATGCAGAAGCCAATCTGCTGTTCGCGGAGAACTGCAGCCATCCAGTTGCCAAAGCTACGCTCGCAAAATTTGGAGTCAAAGCATGAGCAAGATCTGCTCGGCCGATGAGGCCGTTTCGTTGATCCGTGACGGCAGCAACGTCGCAAGCGTTGGGGTTATCGGTTGGATCACGCCTGACAGCGTCCTGAAGGCATTGCGCAAGCGCTTCGATGCAAACGGCTCGCCGGCCAATCTGTCGTTCTATTTCCCGTGCGGAACTGGCGACGCGATGGGCATTCGTGGGATGGATTGGGTAGCGGCGCCAGGGCTCATGAAGCGCATCGTCTCCGGTTCCTATGTCAATCCAGTTGATCCCAAGACCGGCCGTCGGCCGGAGTTGATGAGGTTGATTCAAGAGAATGCGATCGAGGCGTACAGCTGGCCGATTGGTGCGAGCATGCATTGGTTGCGCGAGGTTGCCCGCAAGGGGCCTGGGTATCTGACGCGCATTGGCCTGGGTACCTATGCAGATCCGCGCCAGCATGGCGGCAAGTTGACCACCCGTTGTTCGGAAGACCTCATTAAGTTGGTCGAGTTCGAGGGGGATGAGTACCTGTTCTACCCGACGCGCAAGCTCGACGTGGGCATCATCCGGGCGACCAGCGCGGATGCATTTGGCAACTTGTCCTTTGAAGGCGAGGCGCTGATGTCGTCTTCGCTGGCCATTGCGCTGGCCGTCAAGGCTAGCGGCGGGCGTGTGATTGCGCAGGTGCAGCGCACGACGGAACGCCGCACGCGCGCGGTTCAGGACGTCAAGATTCCGGGAGTCTTGGTGGATCACGTCGTCGTCGACTCTGATCAGATGATGGTTACGGACACGCCTTTCGACGCGGCCTATCTGGGGGGGCAGGTGCCTGACTACAGTCGGTTGCAGCCGCTGCCGATGGCCCCCGACAAGGTGGTCGCACGTCGCGCCGCAAGGGAGGTGCCGCGTGAGACCGTGAGCATTTTCGGTTTTGGTGCATCGTCGGATGCGCCGCTCACCATGCTGGAGGACGGTCTGTTTGACGAGGGAGGGATCGATGACTACTGGATGACCACCGAACACGGGACGTTCGGTGGTCTGGTGATGAGCGGCTGGCAATTCTCCGCCAACTTGCATCCGGAGGCGTTGTTGGACGGCTTGGCTCAGTTCGACTTTATCAATGGAGGTAACTGCAAATTTGCCGCCCTTGCGTTTGCGCAGTTCGACGCGCAAGGCAACGTGAACGTGAGCCGTTTCGGAAGTTTCAACCCGGGGGCGGGCGGATTCATTGACATCGCCTACAACGCACGGGATCTGATCTTCACTGGTACGTTCACCACCGGTGGGCTGGTGACCGATATCTCGTCAGGCGGGCTGAGGGTCGTCAAGGAGGGACGTGTGAAGAAGTTCGTGCCGCAGGCCGAACAGATCACGTACCCTGTGATGAAAAACGTGCGCGAACGCGGGCAGACCGCAAAGATCATTACAGAACGCGCCGTGTTTGAAGTCCATCCGGACGGGCTTGTGCTGACAGAGGTGGCCAGGGGTATCGACGTGCGAAGGGATGTGCTCGAGCAGATGGAGTTTCAGCCCAAGCGTATTGCTGACACCCTGACGATGATGGATGCGAGTCTGTTTGCCGCATAGAAATCAGGTTGAGGACGACCGCGCCTCGGCGGCTCTGCGCGCCGAGGCCAGTGGTTCAGTCAATGCATATCAAGGGAATCAACCCATGGCAAAAACATACTCTTTAGCTGGCCTGGATAGACGGCCAGTCCACACCCTGGATGCAGACGTTCTTGTCGTGGGTGGCGGCGCAGCGGGTCTGGCGGCAGCCGTGACTGCCGCCCGCCAGGGGTGTCGGGTGGTTTTGGTCGAGCGTTACGGCTTCTGTGGCGGTGGCGCCGTTGCAGGGTTGTCCGGCACCGTCTGCGGCCTGTACGAGGCCAGCGATGGTAATGCTGCACCACGCCAGCTTGTGCATGGATTTGTCGATGAATTCATCGCACAGATGGAGCAACGCGGTGGACTGAGCGAGCCGCTCAAATACGGCAAGACGTACACGCGCGTGCATGAACCGCTGGCATGGCGGGAGACCGCGGACGCGCTCTTGTCTGACGCCGGCGTGACGATCCTCTACCACGCGTTGGTCACTGAAGTGCTGCTCGATGGGGATCGGATTGCGGGCGCGCAGCTGTACACGAAAGAAGGCAAGGTGCAGGTCCGTGCGGCCGTCACGATCGACGCGAGTGGCGATGCCGACCTGGTTTCCATGGCCGGATTGCCGACGTTCATGGGGGATGGCGGGCGGGTCCAGAACCCAACCATGATCTTCCGGTTGATGGGCGTTGACATGGAACGCTTTGTCGCCGCCTACGGCCGAGACACCATCATGCCGCCTGAAGTGTCGGCGCAGATCGCGAGCGCCAATACAAACGGCTACCGGCTTCCGCGCGCGAAGATCTGGCTGTTCCCGACCACGCGACCTGGTGAGCTGCTATGCAACTGCACGCGTGTGACCGGGGCAGATGGGCGCGAACTGAATGCCGTTCTGTATCGTGATTTTGCGGAAGCGGAGATCGAAGGGCGCCTGCAGGTGCGCGAATACGCACGCTTCTTCCGCAATCATCTGGCCGGCTGCGAAGCGAGTTGGGTGAACGACACCGCCGTGCAGGTTGGTGTGCGGCAGACTCGCCAGGCGCAGGGCGTCAAGACCCTGCGCAACGCCGACATTCTGGCCGGTGCGAAATTCAGCGATGGCATCACCCGATCCCCGTGGCCGATTGAACTGCATGCGGGGGATCGCCCCCGCGTCGAGTGGCTGCTGAACGACTACTACGAGGTGCCGTTCGGTTGCTTTGTGCCAAGCGCTGGCGAGTCATTGCTGGTTGCGGGCCGCTGTTTGTCGGCCGAGCACGAGGCGGTCGCCTCTGCGCGGGTGACGGCGCAATGCTTTTCCTACGGGCATGCAGTCGGGCACGCTGCGGCGCTGGCCGCCAACGAGCGCATCAACGTGCGTTCGATCTCTGGCGAAGACGTGCGACTACTTTTGAATCGCGATGGTGCCGGACTGGATTGAGACAGGGATGTTGTCATGCCGGCGGGTGTGCCGGCCAACCCTTATCAATTGGGAGACGCGCTGCAACGTGTTCTTGTTGAACCCCAACAAGTGCGCAGTCGTGTATTGCACATCGGTGTACATCTCGTTCACCCCGATCTGCTCAATCTCGTCATCGGAGAAGGAGAGATCAACACGGATATCAAGCTATCTTCCGGTGGCATGATTGAATGCATAGGGCGAGGAGACGGCCTCACCATAGTACTGGGCGCTCAACGGCACAACAATCCGGGCAAGGCCGAAATACTCGACATATCCCCAGAGATAGCCACCGCTCGAATTCCCACGCACACTGACAATGTGAGGCGTATACTCCGATGGGCGCTCGCTTACTAGGGCGCGCGCATAGAAGAGACAGTAAGGCGCGTCGCTCTTCTCATCAATAAAGTAGGGAAGCGCCAGTTCGCACGCTGAAGGCCGGACCTCTGCGTCCAATGCCATAGCAATCGCAGTTTTCACCATCGAGCGTCCGCCCAGCGGATCGTCGAAGATGGCGCCGAATGTAAGCGGTGAATCGAGGAACTCCGAGGGTGCCTGAGACGTGACCGGTATTCCGGTCAAGTTTTGCTGAGCGGGTTGAAGTTTATTGGATGGTGCCTGGTTGCTGTGCGGTCATCGGAGTTGGCAGGTGGGCGGCAGGTGCCGGTGGACGGTATCCAAGCGACGAATGTGGTCGCCGCGTGTTGTAGGGCCGGCGCCATTGTTCAATGACGATCTGTGCTTCCTTGAGGCCGTAGAACAGTTCACCGTTGAGTAGCTCATCGCGCAGTTTGCCATTGAAGGACTCGCAGTAGCCGTTCTCCCACGGGCTGCCCGGTGCGATGAACAGCGTCTTCGCGCCCAAACGTCCCAGCCAGTCACGCACGATGTTCGCAGTCATCTCCGCACCGTTGTCCTAGCGCACATGCGCGGGGATGCCATGTGCCAGCATGGCGTCGGCCAGTGTCTCGATGACGTCCATACTGTTCAAGCGTCGTCCTAACTTGATGGCCAGACACTGGCGCGAGAACTCGTCGACGAGTGTCATCAGCCGCAGGCTGCGGCCGTCTTGGGTAGTGTGGTGCACGGGTAGTGTGGTGCACGAAGTCGTAGCTCCAGACGTGATGTGGATAGTCCGGGCGCAGCCGCACACAGGAGCCATCGTTGAACCATAGGCGGCCCCTCGGACGCTGCTTCTTCGGTACCTTGAGCCCCTCGCGACGCCAGATGCACTGCACCCGGTCGCGGCCAACCTGCCGGCCACTGGCCCGCAACAGCGCTGTGATGCCTTGGTAGCCATAGCGACCGTACTCGGCTGCCAGCGAGACGATGGCCTGCGTGAGTGCATCCTCGTCAGCGCGCACCGTCGTCACGTAGCGTTGCACCGCTCGGGACTGGCCCACGACGCGGCAGGCTTTGCGCTCGGAGACCTCAAACCGTTCCTGCAGCATGCACACGGCGCGTCGACGTCGCTCGGGGCTTACCAGTTTCCCGAAGCGACCTCCTTGAGCATCGCCTTCTCCAGCAACAGGTCCGCAACCAGCTTGCGCGGCCGGGCGTTCTCGCGCTCAAGCTCCTTGAAGCGTTTGACTTGGTCGTGCTGCAAGCTGCCGTACTCCTTGCGCCAGCGGTAATAGCTCTGCTCGGAAATGCTGGCCTCCCTGCATGCCAACTGGGTGGTCTTGCAACTGCCCATCGCTACTTCGATGAGGCGCAGCTTCGCGATGATTTGTTCGGGGGTAACGCTCTTGCGGGGCATCTTGGGTTGCTCCTTGCCAGGGTTGAATTCTCTCTTTCAACCTGGACTTGAAACAACCGGTCACGTCAGAAAGGCACGTAATAAGATTTATCTACAACATCACGAGATACAGTTAGACACAGTACTTCGCGCTGACTGCATTATCGTTTTGTCATCGGGGTTCGATACGCTCCTCTTTCCCTGAACCTCGACACACCCTGTTGTGCCAGGCGACGTCCCGTCCGCCTGGCATTTTTTTTGGGGGGGCGGCAGTTCTATGACGACGCCCGCGCTGGCCGCGCTGATCGGAAGCGCTGCTTCGATGTGCTGGGCTAGCGTCCGGCGATCTTCGAGCCAGAGCGTTCGCCTTTGCTCTTGTCGGGGGCGCCTCGAATACCTTAATGGCACTTGCGCCACAGCGTTGGCCAGCCCACAGACCTCGCGCATCACTTCACACCCAAGTTTCTTGATGTAACGGCTGCGCCGCGTGGTCCGCAGCCGCCCCGCATGCTTGTGCGAGTGCTCGGCTTGCTCGGTAACACCATTGCAGGCGTTGTTGCGTGTCGCCCTCGCCACGGCTCCGGTATTGCCGGGCTTAACGATTGTTTTTGAGCGGCCAAGCCTTTGTCCGATAACCTGCCATGGTTCGCTACCTGCTGATGACTTGGAGGAGCGGGGGCTTCTGATCGCTGATCGAGCCGGGGGGCGAGACACATCTCTCATGTCGAGCTTTGGTGTCGCAAAGGGGGATAACAAAGATGGGGCGGCACCTGAAATGATGTTGAGAAAACAAGACTTTGAAAAGGCGATCGGCGAAGAACAGCTATCGCTGGTGTTCCAGCCAAAGGTGAGACTCGCTGACGGACGGGGTGAGGGCTTTGAGGCACTTACACGATGGAGCCACCCCGAGCACGGCTATATCTCACCCGAGGTCTTTGTCCAGATCGCGGAGGCATGTGAGCTCATTCATCCATTCACGAAGTGGGTGATGAGGCGGTCTTTTTCGCAGCTTCGCTATTGGTGTCACGCAGGGTTGAGAACATCATTGTCGATCAACGTTAGCGTACGGAATTTCGCATCACCACATTTCGTCGACGACATGAGAGCGATGTTGGATGAGTTTGAAATTCACCCGGCATCGATTGAATTGGAGATCACGGAAAGCGCGCTCATCCAAGACTCGGCCATCGTATGCAAGCGATTGCTGATGCTTCGAGACCTTGGCGTCAAGCTGTCCATCGACGATTTTGGAGCAGGCTATGCCTCGCTCGCTTACCTGAAGATGCTGCCGGTGGATGTGCTCAAGATCGACAGATCATTTATCGCGGCATTGGACAGCAACAAGGCGGACCAAAGAATCGTGGCGTGGACCATCCGGCTTGCTCACGACTTCGGCATGCAGGTCGTGGCGGAGGGTGTGGAGACAAAACAAGTCATGGACTTGCTGCGGGAGATGGGGGGCGATATGGCGCAAGGCTATTTCATTGGCCGCCCGATGCGGGCTGACGACGCCCACGCATGGTGGGCAGCGAATGCATCAAGCCAGGCTCGATTGATGTCCCCTGTTTAACGCTACGTTGACTGCCGAAAAATGAGTCACGCGTGATTATCGATAGCTACGAAAAGCTGCAGTCTGCTCTGCTCAGCGGTCAAGTTGATGCTTGCACTGCATTCCTTGCGTCGCGCCATGATTCAGACAAGGGGCAGGCGGAATACTGGTACTGGCAGGCCCAGATGTATTACCGATCGGGCCGGCTTCTGCGCGCACTGGATATCTGCTTCATGCTTACGCGAGAGGCAGGCGCCTTCGGTATGCACTTCCATTGCCTTGCGGACATCTGCGCCCATCTTGGTACAAAGGAAATCGGCCTCGCGGTACTTGAGATGCTGGCATCCAAAGCAGAGCTATCCCGCGAATCGTCTTACTACGTGCGGCTGTCTGGCTCCCACTATGTTGGCGAAGATGATCGGGCACTGAGCATCCATCCCGGTCATGCCGTCCAGCCATCGTGCATGAGCGAACATATTCGCGCGCGCAGCCTCATGCGGAGGCGCGGTATCCCAGCAGGTATCCACGTTTTCCATCAGACCTATTGCAGCCAACAGGCTGTTGCCGAGCTATGGCCAGTACAGGATGTCGAACGTTACTGGTGTGGGCAGCAGCATGAACTACCCAAGCAACTGACCATCAAGGGGTTCTCATGTGGATTCGGCGATTTCATTCAGTGGATTCGGTATGCACGGGCCCTGAAGACAATTGGCGTTGAGATTGGCTGGGACGTTCAGTTCGATGGACTGTTGGGTGATTGCAGCCTCAACGATCAAGACCATCAATCCGCGCAGCAGTTGAAGCTCGCGGATTTCGTGTATGGGCGTAGCGATGCGCATATGTGGACCACGCCATTCACGCTATTTTTGTCGTTATTTCCCGTGCTTGGCTATGGGTCTACCAGTCGCCATATCGAGTCGCGTAACGATCAGCAGGTTGAGCAGCAACTTAGTGAAATACGCAAGCGGGCGCAAGGTAGAAGATGCGTTGGTATCTTCTGGTCGTCATGTGAGTCGAACGACCTATATGCGCGCAAGAGCCTGCGCCATGGACATCTTGATCCGCTTCGGAGGCCTCGAGCGACATCCATTGGGTGGTCATGCCGCGTGGATACGAACGAATGTGCTGGGCCGATGGGGCGTACGCGAAAGACCCTCAAAGCTGCACCGTTCTGCCGCAGCACTTTAGCCTTGCGCAAGTAATTGGGATCATCGATCAACTAGATGGATTCATTGGAAACGATGGGGTCCTCACGCATGCCACTGGCGCACTGAGCAAGCCTGGTTGCTTGTTGCTGGATGCGCAATGCGTAGATTGGCGCTACGAACACAATGTGGATGCGACGCCTTGGTACCCGTCTCTGAGTGTGCTCAGGCCCGACACGATGGGCGATTGGGACGGACTGATATCTAAGTTGATATCGCGCGTTCCGTATGTGGGTGCGCCGTAAGCGGATGGCTGTGCGAAATGGGCAGCCGGCTCGCATGAGCTGTCGCCAATGATTCGCATGCGTGCGGTGCAAAGGTACGCTTGCGTTGGCAGCCGACGGAAATTTGGTTTTAGAAGAGGTGCTTTATGTTTCCAGAACAGCGTGCGCTGTCATTCATTCTTGCGGCGACCAATCATGGCACGCTGATCGTCAATCGCAATGACTACGCATTGGTCGAAGGGCGGCCCAGTTACGGCGTAGGTTTGAACCTACTGGAAACGGCTTCGTTTGACGGTTCGGAGGTGGATTTTCTATTGTCGCTCTTGCGTGTTCAGCGACAGCGGTCGGGAGACGGCGTGGTATTCCTTGATTGCGGTGCCAATATCGGCGTGTTTTCGGTAGAGGCCGGACGCTTGATGACGCACTGGGGCACTGTGCATGCCTTCGAACCGCAGGATTTTATTTTCTATGCGCTGGCAGGCAACGTTGCCATCAACAATCTCTTCAATGTTCAGGCACATCATGTGGCGCTGGGTGCGATAAACGAAGTCATCACGATACCGCATGTGAATTACTGTCAGCCCGGTTCCTACGGAAGTCTTGAAATCAGAAAGCCTGAGAACCCGATGCTGTCGGTCGGGCAGTCACTTGACTACACACCGGAGAAAGGGCGTCAGGTTCGCCAGATCGCTCTGGACAGCTTGAACCTAAAGAGAGTCGATTTACTGAAGATCGATGTGGAATCGATGGAGCTTGATGTGTTGAGGGGGGCGCGATCGCTCATTGCGGCATACGCACCGTTAATTTGGGTGGAAATTCTAAAAACAGAAAGACAGCGTATAAAAGATTTTTTAGCGCCGCGGAATTACCACTTCTTCGAGGTGGGGCAAAATATGCTCGCAGTGCCTAGTCGCGACCGTGAACTACTCAGGCGTTTTTGGATGGACGAACAAAACACTCTTTTCGTGAAGGTGTAATGGGAGGCTACCGGCATATTATTCGCCGCATTGAAGACGCCGCCAGAAAATCAGCATTTTATTGACTATGACATGTTCAAGGTTGCCGTCCGCCCCCGTCATAAAAATATCCAACCGCGTTCACCTAACCAGCAAACCTTCTTCCCCCAATGATCGATCGCGCATTTATCTGAGACACCGTCAGGTGATCCACGAACGTCAAGTTTTGGACGAGTGTGACTACTGCCCTATGCAACAGGGCAGCCAGTGGTGGTGCGGTGACTAGGAGGTAGGCATGGCTGGCATCGCGATTTGGGCAACGCGGCCTCGATCGCGGCTGGCGGTGGTGAAAATTTGGCATAGCAAAGCTCACTTAGTACGACCCGGTGCCGATACTAGTATGAAGACGGCAAGTTGGATTGACCGGGGAGCGAGCGATGACCTTGCAGCAACTGCATGTTTTCCTGAACGTGGTAACACAAGGCAGTATCCATGGCGCAGCGCGCGCGCTTGGCGTGACACAGCCAGCCATCACCGCAAGCATGCGTGAACTGGAAAAAGCGTTGGGCGTACCGTTACTGCTGCGATCGGTAAGGGGCGTGAAGCTAACATCTTACGGGGCGGTGTTTTACCGTCGTGCGAAATCCATCACGGCTGACATGAAACGTGCTGAGGACGAACTGCTGGAAATGCAGGGAGGGCAGCCAGGAAGTGTCGTAGTGGGGCTGTCTGAATTGGCAGAGTGCTCCATGCTGCGGAAGGCATTCAGTGAGTTTCGGCGAGCAGGACACAGCACATTGCTGTCCTTCTACCAAAGCAGCTTTTCCTCCGCGTTGGGCCGGCTGTTCGAAAACGCCATCGACTTCGCGATTGTCAATGGGCTTAGGGATGTGAAATTCCCGGATTTCGTGGTGCCGAAGCGGTTGTTTTCGATGTCAGTGGTGGTGGTTGCCAGGCCCTCACATCCCAAGATTCGTGCGCAGCGTATCGATGCACTGATCGATGATGAATGGCTGTTGCCATGCGAGGCGGGTGACGATACCGACCGCGCGTTCACGTACTACTTCGACGCTATTGGCTTACAAGTACCCAGGGTCTCTCGTTGCCTAACGGTCTCGACGGCTGCGCTCTTGCTGCAGGAGGCAGACATGATTGCCCCTGTTCAGTATCCGACATTCAAACTAAAGTTGGAGAGCCACGGTCTTGAGGTGATCCCGATCGAGCTGGAAGGGGTCGTCATGTCCTCTTATCTTCTGACGCGGCGCGACCATCGCTTGTCGGACGCCGCTGAGACGCTTCTCGCAATCTTCGAAGAAGTGGCCAGGGAGGTTCCATTCGTTGAGCGTGATGCCTTGACCACCTGATCTTCCCTCAAACATTGCATAGAGGCAGGTTAGCGAGTTGTCACGGTTGGTCGACGAGCGCTTTGCGATGCGTTAGCCATGCCGAATTTTTCTCAGAACGTCTTGCAGCATCACACCTTCTAGGTTCAAGTCGGCCGCCAAACGTTTGGCTTGACACTCTCCTCCTCAAGCCGACCGTACGGTGCAGCTCAGCAACACCGATACCACTGCACTTCCCCTTCGACTTCATCATGGCAAGTGCCCGCGTTCGGGCGGCAATGCTGTGGGTTCTTCTTTAGGTCTATCGCGTCCAGGGCTTGAGGGTAAGAAGGGGGCAACTGTGGTCTGTTGAAGCTTCGCGCGTACGAGTGCAGTTCTGCCACCAAGTGGACGTGGCGCCGTGTGTCAGTCCGAATGGCGGCGCTGGATACGGTATGGCACGCATCCATAATTCAATTGTAATAATTATGTCAATAATAATATGTATTTATATTAATAAAGGCATCTTATCTTGTGGGTTCAAAATTGTCTTGGTAGATTTGGCTCGCTCGAGCCTGCCTGGAGAATAGTCCGTGAATCGGGTTTTGATATTAAACAATTGTATATAAATAATATTTTTTTTGTGCGTGCGAGAGGCTGGCTATATGGATTTTGAGTTGCCTATTCCATGCTGGAAAGCATTTGATGTGGTGTGGGGAAGCATTGTAAGTGCGCGGATTGAGCCCGTGCTGATATGAGGTAAATATGAAGATTGCTTTGGTAGAGGACAGTGAGGATCAAGCAGAGTTGGTTTGCAGGATTGTCCAGTCCACTTCACATGAATGTGAGAGCTTTATAAACGGCGTGTCGCTTATTCGCGCATTGAGGGACCAGTCTTTTGATTTATTCATACTGGACAAGAACTTACCGGATTTAAGCGGCGACGAACTGGTGGTATGGATTAGGAGGACCGTAGGGCTGCATACGCCAGTCATGTTTTTGACGTCGTGCCAGGCAGAGGAGAGTCTTGTGGGCGCGCTCAATGCGGGGGCGGACGATTACGTCTCGAAACCAATTCGCCCTGCCGAACTGGCGGCCAGAATTGTGGCATTGCTTCGGCGCGCTTATCCGTCCAGCCACGTCGACGATACCGTGATTGAGTTGGGGCCATACAGTCTGGATGCCGTGACAAAGACTGCACGTTTGCACGGTGTTGATGTTGGTCTGGCTCCAAAGGAATTCGAGGTCGCTTTGTACTTGTTTGGAAATGTTGGACGACTGGTGCCGAGGGATGTCATCGAGAAGGCGGTTTGGGGGCGCGCCATTGGTCCAGACTCAAGGACGCTGGACACGCATGTCTCGCGCGTGCGAACCAAGATGGCCATCAAGCCGGAGCACGGACTCAGGCTGGTGAATGTGTATTCACACGGGTTTCGCCTGACGCAGTTGAGTGCGGAAGATGGGCAGGTGAGCTGCAGTTATTAGGCGTTCGCGTAGTCCACCATGCAGTGTGTGCTTCGGGCCATGTGCATCATCAATCTGCCTGCCCGGCCAACTGGCGCGTGATTTTGGAAATCAGCTGTTCTGCCCCGAGTTGAAGGTCCAGCGCAATGTCAGCGCCGCGTTGATTGACGACACGTACCAAGTATTTTGCGCGATCGTTGTCGGGCAGACCGGCGACATGCACGGTTTCGCAAAGACGAAGCCAGCTACCTCGGTGCGCAAAACAGGTGGCTTTGCGTTGAGCCAGAAGGCAATTGAGAGCGAGCTGAATATCCTTGCGCGACACCATAGAAAAGCTGATTGATTGCTGCTTTTTGAAAAGGACGCTTTGGATAGTAAATCAACAAAGATAAGGGTAAAAAAATGACTGTTACGGTGTGGTCTGCTCTACCTGGTGATCCATCGCATCGCGGTGGTTTGAGCTTCTTCAGTGGCGCTGGCGTTGCAACAGTAGAACTTTTTTTAGGGGGGGGCTCGGAGTCGATTGGAGGGTGGTGAGGTCTACCAGCAATTTCCCAGGCTGGGCGCCGCATTGGAGCGCATGTTGCGTAACACTGAGGTGGTGATGAATACGTTGGAGCTCTGGTGCAGGACGGCGCGGGCCTGGTCGGTAAACCAGTGCTCCCCGATGGCCGTCAGCGATCCGGGCTTTTCAAAGTGACGTCATGCAGCGGCCTGTGCTGATTGAAATCCAGGGCAATGCTTGGTGGTGTTGTTGCCGTCTGAGCACGGCGAGCATCGCCTTGCAGAAAACAGGCAGACACAGTTGTTTTGAGTGGTTCTGATGCATGCAACCGCTATATCCGCGGGTGCTTCATGGCGTAACTGCGCCAAATGTGGCAGGGCTCAGCTGGCCCCGCACACCTCTGTTCACAACCGAGTGTCTGTTCTCCCTTGAAAGCGGTGGCATCCAGACACACGAGTTTTTATTCCCCTGGCCACGCCGGGGCACGATGGTCAACAGATAGGGATTTAGCAACTCTTCTTTGACATCGTGTCTGACGTGCAAAACGCGGGCGGGTCGCGTTTGCGTCCCCACAACCATCGCATGCCTTTGATTGCAGTACTCGCCCTGGTGAACCTCATCACCTGGACACGTGCGCTGCATGCACTGCATGCCTTGCTTTTTTGACCAACCTGCTCGCGCCAACAAAAAGAGGGATCAACATGAACAAGACTTACAAGAGCATTTGGAATGAGGCGCTGGGCGCTTGGGTGGCGGTATCTGAGATTGCGAATGCACGTGGGAAACCCTCGCGGGGCGTCTCTGGAGTTGTGGGAGATGTTTTCAGGCCAAACTTGAAAGCAGTTTGCCTCGCCGCTGCGACGGCTGTAGGACTGGGGTTGAGTGCAGATGTAGTTTGGGCCGGGGCCATTGGAAACTGCAATGGCTCAACAACGGCCTGGGGTAGTTCGATTGGTACCGGCTTTGTCTCCAGCACCTGGAGCCTCGCGGAAGGAAATTGCGGTACAGGTACCGGTGTGATATTGACTGAGAGTTCGACCGCGAACGCTGGTACCGCCGGCAGTATGGCTTATATGTTTGTCGGTCAGACGGGCAATAACCCAACTGGCGTGATCACTCTATATGGACCCAGCGGAATCACCCTGAAGGGTGTGACGTCACTGAACGGCAACAAGATCACAAATTTGGCAGCGGGTTCGCTCGCGGCGGGTTCGACGGATGCAGTGAATGGTTCGCAGCTGAGCACGACGAACAGCACGGTGACGTCGCTGTCGACCTCGGCATCGACGGGGATCAGCACCGCGCAGAGTGGGGTGAACTCGCTGTCGACGGGTTTGAGCACGACGAACAGCACGGTGACGTCGCTGTCGACGTCGGCGTCGACTGGGATCAGCACCGCGCAGAGTGGGGTGACCTCGCTGTCCACCGGTTTGAGCACGACGAACAGCAACGTTGCATCACTGTCGACGGCAGTCTCGGCCGGACTCGCGGATGCAGTGCAGTACGACGACAGCACGCACACCAAGGTGACGCTGGGTGGTGTTGGCGCTAGCACGCCGGTGACACTGACGAACGTGGCAGCGGGTGCGGTGAACGCGACGAGCACGGATGCGATCAACGGTAGCCAGCTGTCTTCGCTGTCGACGTCGGCGTCGACGGGGATCAGCACGGCGCAGAGTGGGGTGAACTCGCTGTCCACCGGTTTGAGCACGACGGACAGCAACGTTGCATCGCTGTCGACCGGCCTGAGCACGACGAACAGCACGGTGACGTCGCTGTCGACCTCGGCGTCGACGGGGATCAGCACCGCGCAGAGTGGGGTGAACTCGCTGTCCACCGGTTTGAGCACGACGGACAGCAACGTTGCATCGCTGTCGACGGGCCTGAGCACGACCAACAGCACGGTGACGTCGCTGTCGACGTCGGCGTCGACGGGGATCAGCACGGTGCAGAGTGGGGTGACCTCGCTGTCCACCGGTTTGAGCACGACGAACAGCAACGTTGCATCACTGTCGACGGCAGTCTCGGCCGGACTCGCGGATGCAGTGCAGTACGACGACAGCACGCACACCAAGGTGACACTGGGTGGTGTTGGCGCTAGCACGCCGGTGACACTGACGAACGTGGCAGCGGGTGCGGTGAACGCGACGAGCACGGATGCGATCAACGGTAGCCAGCTGTCTTCGCTGTCGACCTCGGCGTCGACGGGGATCAGCACGGCACAGAGTGGGGTGAACTCGCTGTCCACCGGTTTAAGCACGACGGACAGCAACGTTGCATCGCTGTCGACCGGCCTGAGCACGACCAACAGCACGGTGACGTCGCTGTCGACGTCGGCGTCGACAGGGATCAGCACCGCGCAGAGTGGGGTGACCTCGCTGTCCACTGGTCTGAGCACGACGAACAGCAACGTTGCATCGTTGTCGACGGGCCTGAGCACGACCAACAGCACGGTGACGTCGCTGTCGACCTCGGCATCGACGGGGATCAGCACGGCGCAAAGCGGGGTGAACTCGCTGTCCACTGGTTTGAGCACGACGAACAGCAATGTCGCATCGCTGAGCACGGGTCTGAGCACAACGAACAACAACCTGACGTCGTTGTCGACAGTGATCTCGACCGGCCTTGGGAACGCTGTGATGTATGACAATGCATCGCATAACAGCGTCACCCTAGGTGGGGTCGGAGCAACAGCCCCTGTTCTGCTCACCAATGTTGCAGCTGGAGCGGTGACTGCGAGCAGTACACAGGCGGTCAACGGCAGTCAGCTGTACAGCCTGTCGACTTCCTTGAGTGGCGAGATCACTTCGTTGTCGACTAGCTTGGGGGCAACGAACACTCAGGTGACGTCACTGTCAACCACGGTGATTTCAGTGAATGGTTCGGCTTCAGGGACGGGGGCGCCAGGTGCGGTTGGCGGTACTGCGCCTGGCGGTGCGCTCCTCACACAAGGGACTTCTGGGACAACGGTCACCCAGGTATCGGCCTCCTGTACGAGTGCCAACGGCGTCGATGCAATGGCGAACGGGGTGTGCGCACATGCAACGCAAAACGGAGCGACAGCTTACGGTTCAAATGCGCGAGCCGCTGCCGAAAACACGACTGCTATCGGCTTCCGCGCGGTTGCTTCCCAGGACGGTGCCGTCGCCATTGGCTACAACGCCCAGGCGACCGGAGATCCGACCGTCGCCATCGGCTACAACGCGACAACGTCCGGCAACAACTCGGTTTCCATCGGGGCCAACGCATCGGCACCTGCGAACAACGCGGTTGCATTGGGGGCGGGCTCGGTGGCGGACCAGGACAATACCGTATCGGTAGGGGCGCCGGGCGCAGAGCGTCGTATTACCAATGTTGCACCTGGCGTCAACCCGACGGATGCAGTCAACGTGTCTCAGCTTCAAAGCGTCCAGCAAAGCGTCAATACTGTTGCCAAGCAAGCCTATTCAGGGGTTGCAATGGCCGGTGCGCTGGCGGGCCTGCCGCAGGTGGAGCCAGGTAAGACAGCTCAGATTGGTGCGGGCTTTGGGAGCTATGGCGGCTATACCGCACTGGCAATTGGAGGGAGCGCGCGCGTGACACAAAACACGATTGTCAGGCTGGGCGTGAGTGCCACGACATCTGGCCGCACGATGGTCAATGGAGGCGTGGGGTACTCATGGTAACGCCTCATGTGTTGGAGCCTTGCGAGATTAGCGGCCATGGCTAGTGGTCCACATGGTATATGACCGGGAGCCTGCAGCGTTTGGTGGCACCCGGTCGTGTGCCCTGTTTTTGGGTGTGAGCGAACATGAGCGGATTGCGTATTGGAATCACCATCGGCCTTCGTGAGCCAAACGAGAGCCTGTGGGTCAACGGCATCAAGCAGAACGCCTTGTTTCTCGCGAAAGTGTTGATGAAGTCCGACCGGGGGCATCGGGTGACGCTGCTCAACACAACCGATGTGCCCGTGACGAGTGCTCTGCCATGGCGCCTGAGCGAGTTTGATACACGCCCCTTTATGGAGACCAAAGATGACCTTGATGTTCTTATCGAGCTCGGCGGCCAGATCGACGCTGAGCAAACCGCTTACTTGAAGGCGCGCGGTGTCAAAATCATCAGCTACGTCTGTGGTGTGGAGTACATCCATGTCACCGAGTCGGTGCTGTTCGGCCGTCGGATGTGGGACACGTTGTTCGTCAACAGAGGGTATGACGAGATCTGGGCGATTCCTCAGGTTGCCAAGTCATCGCTGCCATTCCTGCAGTCGCTGCGGCGTTGTCCAGGGCGTATTGTTCCGTTTGTGTGGGATCCCATGTTCCTGGAGGAACGCGCTATCACATTTCCGGCGGAAGGGGAGTACCGGCCAAGCGGAAAGAGCGGGAAACGGCTGAGTGTGATGGAGCCCAATCACGATGTCGTGAAGTGCTGCCTGTATCCGATGCTGATTATCGACGAGGTTTATCGTCGTAACCCTGGGTTGATTGCGTTCACGCACGTAACGAATGCCGACCACCTGGCCCATGCGAGTCCTGAGTTTGCGATGTTGATGAACCAACTGGAGATGGTTCGTGCCGGCAAAGCCAGCTTTGTCGGTCGGTTTGAAACGCCGGCGTTTTTGTCGGAGCTGACCGATGTAGTGGTATCCCACCAGTGGGAGAATCCGCTCAACTATTTCTATTTTGATGTGTGCTGGCAAGGATACCCTCTCGTGCACAACGCGAGTCTTGCCCAGGACATCGGCTACTACTACCCAGGCAACGACGTGCAGAACGCATCGGAGCAACTCACGATTGCGCTGCAGCATCACGACGAAGACTGGGAGGGCTACATGCGGCGACAGCGGCAATCTCTGCTCCGATTCACGTGCGAGAGTCCGGCGGTGGTTTCCAGGTACGACGCGCTGATAGATAACCTGTTCCGATAGCGTTGTTGGGCGAACTGATTTGTGGAGCGGGTGAAGGATGTGTTTAATGCAAAAAGATAACGATAGGCTTCGAGTTGGCATCTCGCTGTTTGCGCGTGACGGTCAGGTTATCTGGGAAAACGGGATCCATCAGAACATCGCCTTTCTGGCCATGATGCTGAGTCGATCGGACCGGGTTGGCCAGCTCTATTTCCTCAACGGAGGCGATGCGCAGTCGTTACCGGCGGGGTTGGATCTTGCTGGGCTGAATGTGCCGCTGGTCAATCCACGCGACGTCACGCACGAACTCGACGTCGTTATCGAGATGGGTGCACAGTTGCCGGTTGAGTGGCTTAAGCAGATGAAGGCGCTGGGCAAGAAACTGGTCGCGTTCTTTGTGGGGCACGTGTATGCGGCATTGTGCGAAACCCCGATGTTTGGCAGACCGTCTGGGCACATATTCAATGGTGGCCCATTCGACGAGATCTGGACATTAGCAGAGTACGAGAAGACCTCGAAAGCATTGTTGCAGACACTGACGCGCGCACCTGTCCACGTGATGCCGCACATCTGGTCGCCTTACTTTCTGGAACGCCGCATTGCGCAACTGGCCAGCGAAGGTATCGCGTTCGGTTATCGGCCGGGGCGTGGTCAATGGCGCCTGGCGACACTGGAGCCGAACATCTCCGTTGTGAAGACCTGCCACTATCCGATGCTGGTCTGTGAGGAGTTCTTCCGCGCAAAGCCGGATGCCGTTGAACATCTCTTCGTCGTCAATTCGTTGCACTTGAAGGAGCATCCAACCTTTTTGTACTTCGCAAATAGCTTGAACCTCGTCCGGAAACACAAGGCGACGTTCGAGCAGCGGCATGAATTGCCGGGTTTCCTGGCGCAGCACGCGGATGCCGTTGTTTCGCACCAGTGGGAAAACGCACAGAACTATCTGTACTACGACGTGCTGCATGGCGGCTATCCGCTCATCCACAACTCTACGATGCTTGGCGATGCCGGGTACTACTACCCGGACTTTGATTCTGAAGCGGGCGGTCGAGCCCTCCAGAATGCTTGGCAGATGCACGACGCCCAGCTTGATCGCTATCGGGCGAAAGCTAATGCGTTGCTGAGATCCGTCGCGATCGACCATCCTTCAAACCTCGACGCGTTCGTTACGCGTCTTCTCACCTAATCTCTTGTAGAGAGGACGTATGTCGATATCGAAATCTCATGACGTGATCAATGGCAACAAGCGTCTGGTGGTTGGTGTCTCGTTGTTTGTGCGAGGCACGGGCCAGTCGTTGTGGGAGAACGGCATCTTTCAGAACTGCCTGCTGCTGATTCTCTTGCTGCGCCAATCGCCGGTTGTGGCCGAGGCCGTGATGGTGAGTGGGGGTGGTGGTGGGGCTGCAGACCCGAGGATGATGCTCGATGAGTGGAGTGTTCCGTTGCTGACGCAAGACGAAGCTATGCAACGCTGCGATCTGGTCATTGAGATGAGTGCGCAGTTCAGCATTGATTGGATCACGGCCTTCCGCCGGCGCGGCGGGAAAGTTGTGACGATGCGCGTGGGCAATGACTATGTTATTGATATTGAGCGCGCCATCTTCAATAAGCCATCGGGGTTCCTGTTCTCTGGTGCGACGTACGATGGCGTATGGACGATCCCGGAATTCGAGCATTCCTGTCTGCACTACTACCAAACAGGGTTGCGCTCGCCCGTGAAGATCCTGCCGCATCTATGGCATCCAATGTTGTTCGATCGAGCTCGGGCCACTCTGGGCGCTGGCCTGTCGTTCGGCTATCAGCCTGGCAATCCGCGTTGGCGAGTCGCGATGTTCGAGCCAAACATCTGTATGGTGAAGACCAGCATCATTCCAATGCTGATCACTGAGGAAGCGTATCGCACCCGGCCAGACTTTCTCGAGTATGTGCGGGTGTGCAACACGCTCCACATGAAGGATCACACGACGTTTGTGCATTTCGCCAGAAGTCTGGACATTGTCACGCACGGATTGACGACGTTCGAAGGGCGGTTTGCGGTCTATGAGTTCATGGCGGCACATGGTGATGCGGTGGTCTCCCACACATGGGAGAACGCACAAAATTACCTCTACTATGAGCTGCTATATGGAGGCTACCCCCTGATCCATAACTCGCCATATCTTGGCAAGGCAGGCTATTTCTATCCTGACTTCGATTGTCAGGAGGGGGGCAGGGCATTGTTGGATGCGTTCTCAGAACATGATGAAAACCTTGATGCCTATCGCGAAGAGGCGGCGCATGTTCTTGATGCTGTGAGTATCGATAATCCAAAGAATGTTGCCGCCTACACGGAAGCGATCTCAGTGCTCTATCAGACTATATAGAGGCAGGGAAAGTGATCAACGGAGGCAGATTGGATTTCCCGCCGATTGGCGGGGCCTGAAGATGAAACCAAGTCTGACATGCCCTCACAAGATTCCATCTAACGGAGGGTCATAGCGTTCCACGACGCATTCCAAAGGGTCACCGCTCCGGTATGCCAAGCCAAGAGATCTGCGTTGTGGTGAAGCTAAAGCCGTCAACGCATATCAGCGAATAGACATCTCTGTTTGAGCTTGTCGGTTAGCCGGGGGCAAATTGCACCTTAGGTTAATCGTTATTTGCACCGTAAGTGCGCTCGCTTTCGCCTACCCAACGAACTCCATATGTGAACATTTTGCCGACCGCCTTTGCGTTGTCCGGTCCGTTGAGCCAGAGGCACGTGCCTCCGGTTGTGAACGAGACCCATTACTGTCCGGCGTAACGATTGTTTTTTGATCTAACCATCTTCCGTTCGATACCCTGCCATGGTCGGCGATCTATCGATGATCACGAATAGCCAAGCATGCCTTGGTTTCCGAGGAATCGGAGTGTGACACTTGAAATGATCGCCTACAGAATAGCACCAGAAGCGAACACTGACTTGACGGTTTTTCGTCTTGCCTCCCGGGTGTTGCTGATTTTTTAGAATGCCACTAATCCGATGTGAGATATGAAAGTTGCTTCTGTTGAGGATGATACTGCGCAGGCCGATTTAATAAAGAAAATTGTTGAATCAGCCGGTTATGAGTGCGAAATTTTTGGGGATGGAGTTTCAATTATTCGTGCGCTCAGAAGTCAGATGTTTGATCTTTTTATATTAGATAAAAATCTACCTGATATTGATGGGCAGGAGTTGGTTCAGTGGATACGAAATACGGTTGGTTCAAGCGCGCCAATCATTTTTCTGACGTCCTATGTTTCGGAGTCATTCGTGGTTGGGGCATTGAATGCGGGAGCCGATGACTACGTAGCGAAACCGATAAAGGCGAATGAGCTTGTGGCAAGAATAAGCGCGTTGATGCGGCGGTCCTATCCTTCATCGCGATTTGAAAGCGCAGTCCTTCACATTGATCCGTTCAGTCTTGATGTGCGAACGAAGACCGCAATGCTGCATGGTAAGGACGTCGGGCTGGCGCCTCGTGAGTTTGATGTAGCGATGTACTTGTTCAAAAATATTGGGCAACTCGTGCCGCGGGATGCAATTGAGAAGGCGGTTTGGGGACGCGTGATCGGGCCGGATTCGAGAACACTGGACACGCATGTATCGCGAGTGAGAATGAAGTTGGGGGTAAGGCAAGAGAACGGCGTACGATTGATCAATGTCTACTCTCACGGGTTTCGCCTAGTCAGGGTGAGTGAAGGCGGAGAAGATCCTCTGCGGAGTGCACTGGCTGCCATCTAGATCCCCCTTTATTGAAGATCATGAACATGCAAAAGGCGCGTGCCGACTTTTTTTCAGATGTCTATCAAAAGAATCTGTGGGGGAGTGCTCAGAGTCGATCCGGTGAGGGCTCGGAGCTGGGGTGGACCAGCGACCTAGTGGAAAAGTTGCCGATCTTGCTGCGCACGCATGGCGTGCGATGCCTGCTAGATGTGCCGTGCGGCGATTTCCACTGGATGCAGGCGATCGATCTTGAGGGCGTGGAATACATCGGCGGTGATATTGTTCCGCAGATCGTGGTTGCCAATCAGGAGCGGCATGGTTCGGCAAGCCGCCGCTTTATCGAGCTGGATATTGTTGCTGATGCTTTGCCATCGGCTGACATGATCTTTGTGCGGGACTGTTTCATCCATTTCGACAATGCACTGGTGTTTGAGGCGCTGCACAATATTGCGCGAAGCAGTATCCGGTATCTGTGCATGACGCATGATCTGAATGCGGCCCGCTATCCGAACGGACAAAACATCGAATTAGATCGTGCGAAAGCAGGGGTTAATTTCGAGTATCGTCCGATTCACTTCGAACTGCCGCCGTACTCGTTTCCACCTCCCGCTGCGGCAGTGAAGGATGGTGATCACTGGGCCATGTCGGGCGGCGTCAAGACGATGGCGGTATGGGACATGGCAGCGGTGAGGGCAACGCTATCTGCGCGATGACGCCTTTTCTTTCTGCATCACCCCACGTCAGAGTTGGTCGCGTCAGGAAGTCAAGATTTCGTGCATCGGCGAGGGGGATTGGTTCGCTCTTCAACTGTAAGGGCGGTAACCATGCAGTCGACTGGGACGCCGAAGCACTCGATGTGGCGAGGCGGTTCCTTGCGGGATTCGTACCATGATGCTTGGCGCTTGCGCTGACTGTCTTGCTGGTTGCTATGCTCGAAGTACACGTTGCCGGAGTTGAGCTCACGCATGACTTGGGGCGTATTAAATGCGTAAACCTTGTGACATTAGAATCGTCAGCCCGCAGGCCGGCTCGGTACATGAGTACCCGTGAGCGCTGGTTGAGCCACGGTTTCCGGGATGCGAATTAAGCAGGTCAACTGCTCAGTGATCGCGCAGCGCATCTGGACAGAAACACTGCGCAACCGGTCGTACCGTGAGGCACGATTCGCCGCGGCGTATTACTCAGCGATCAGGTGTCGATCAAATGAAGGA
This sequence comes from Ralstonia sp. AU12-08, assembly GCF_000442475.1. NCBI lineage: Bacteria > Pseudomonadati > Pseudomonadota > Betaproteobacteria > Burkholderiales > Burkholderiaceae > Ralstonia > Ralstonia sp. AU12-08. The sequence continues at coordinate 32,401 of NZ_ASZV01000010.1, forward strand.
ACTGCCTCACGCGTGGACTGCTGCCGTCACTAAAGAAGGCTTGCGGCGTTGTATCTTCAGCGACCACACCGCCGTCCATGAAAACGACTCGGTCCGCAACATCTCGGGCGAATCGCACTTCGTGCGTGACAATTAGCATTGTCATGCCTAGTTTTGCGACATCACGCATTACGTTCAGGACATCCTCACGTAGCGCTGGATCGAGGGCGGACGTAGGCTCGTCGAAGAGTATGACTTCCGGATCCATCGCGAGCGCGCGTGCGATCGCTACTCGCTGCTTCTGACCTCCGGATAGCCGTCCCGGATATTCGTTGGCCTTTGCTGCCAGGCCAACCTGTGTCAGCAGGTGCATAGCACGCTCGGATGCCTGCGCATGAGGAACGCCCTTGACGCTGATCGGACCCTCCATCACATTTTCCAGTGCAGTTCTGTGCGGAAAGAGGTTGAATGACTGGAATACCATTGCCGTGCGCTGGCGGATCGCGCGAATCTTCCTCTTATGCTCAAGCGAGGGCTTCGAAGAGCCTGCGCATTCGACATCAATGCCGCACACAGTTACGGTTCCCGCATCCGGCATTTCGAGGAAATTCAGCGAGCGTAGCAGCGTGGTCTTGCCCGACCCAGATGGGCCCATCACCACAACCACTTCGCCCTTCGATACGCTGAAATCGACACCGCGCAAGACCTGGTTGTCGCCGAAAGCCTTCGAAAGCCCTTGAACTTCAATTGTCCTGATACTCGTATTCATACAAAGCGCCTCGACAAGCGATTCTCGAGGATCGTCTGGACTATCGTGAGAATCTGGTTGATGCCCCAGTAGATAAGGCCGACCATCAGGAATATTTCCATGTAGCGGAAGGTGGACGCGCCAACCTGATCGGCCACGCGGGTTAGCTCTACTACGGTGATGGTTGAAGCAAGCGATGTGTCTTTGATTAGTGCAATCAATCGGCTGCCGACGGGCGGAATGGCGATGCGCAGCCCCTGAGGGAGGATAACTCGCGACATGGCTTTCCAATATCCCATGCCCAGCGACATTGCGGCTTCCCATTGACCTTTGTCCACTGCGTTGATGCCCGAGCGGAAGTTTTCGCTCAGATATGCTGCCGCGAACAGCGATAGCGCGAGAAGTGCGGCGGGAACCGGGTCAAGTGTTAGGCCATATCGGGGCAAACCGAAATAGATAAGCAGTATCTGCACGAGCAACGGTGTGCCGCGGAAGATCGAAACGTATGCGAATGCGAGCGCGCGCAGTACACCGATGCTCGAGATACGGGCCAGCGCAACGAGCAACCCAAGCGTCGAGCCAAGAACGAATGACGTTAAGCCGAGGAAGATCGTCATCAGCACCGCACTTCGCAACAGCGGCAGCGAGCGCATGAAGAGTTCAATCATGACTACTCCTTTTGCGCCTTTGCTTTGGCGATCGTTCCTGGCATGTCGTAGTCGCGTCCGACCCACTTCTTCGCAATGTCCCGAATCGTTCCGTCGGCCATCATTTCCGCGATCGCCTTATTGACTGCTGCGCGCAAGGCCGGTTGCCCCTTCACCATTGCGGGTGCGGATAGCTGATAGATCAAAGGTTCGCCCACCTCCTTCACCGGTAAGTGGTTGACGTTGGCGTACTTCATGCCACCGAAGTGAGAAATAATCACCGCGTCGATCCGGCCACTGCCCAGATCGTTAAAGACGAGTCCCCCATTATCGTAGGAGCGGATAGCCGAGTTACTCAGGTGTGCGCGTGCCCATATTTCATTGCTGGAGCCTGTGACTACGCCCACTCGCTTACCTGTAAGCGTGTCTTTTCCCTTGATGTCCGTATTGCTGGCAGATACAAAAATACGGAAATCCTCCACGCCGTATGGATCGCCGAAATCAACCTGTTGCTCGCGTTCAGGCGTAGGTGTGAGATCGTTCATTACGAGGTCGTACTTGCCCGTCTTCAACCCTTCTACGAAGTTCTTGAACGAATCGGCGACGAATACTACATTCGGCACGCCAATGCGCTTGCCCACTTCCTTTGCAATCGCGACGTCATAGCCGACCGGATTGTTGCTTTCGTCAAGCATGCTCCACGGCGGACTGCTCTGAGTGTTGGCCACCCGCAATGTGCGGTTCGCTTTCGCTTGAGCAAGCAGGTCTGCCGCTTGCACAGTAGCGGCAAAACTGAACGTTGCCCAGAACGCCACGAAACTCGCTGTCGTGAGGGCGTGTCTCCATTTATCGATTGTTTTCATGTCGTACTCACAAATCAAAGTCAGTTGAACGGAAAAATACTAGGTACCGGCTGCCCGGCTTCGTTTGAATGCGTCCAAACCGGTAAACAGGTCTTCAAGTAGCATCGTTGGGTCCTCCAACCCAATTGAAAGGCGCACGATCGGCCGGTCGGTCAACGGGAATGCACGCTCGGCCTGCAGTGGGGCCGGATAGTAGGCAGCGAGGCTATGCACGCCCCCCCAGCTCGCACCGATGGCGAAATGCTGGAGCGCATCAAAAAATGCAGCGAACGCGGCCTCCGGTCCGGGTTGGAGAATCAAAGAGAAGAGACAGCCGCTGCTCGAAAAGTCCCGCCTCCAAATGGCGTGGCCGGCGTCGGACGGTAGCGCCGGGAACAACACCTTGTTCACTTCCGGGTGGCGTTCGAGTTCTCTCGCAATTTGAAGCGCCGCGGCGCTTTGGGCTGCGAAGCGCACCTTCAACGTTTCCAGACCGCGCATTACAAGGAAACAATCGTCGGGACTGGTCTGCTGGCCGAGAGTGCTCTGGGTCTCGCGCAATGTTGCGTAGTAGTCGGCATCATTCATGCTGATGCTGCCCATAAGCAGATCAGAATGGCCGCCGAAGAATTTCGTCGCGGCTTCGATGCTGAAGTCCACACCGTGCTCCAGGGGCTTGAAAGCCAGCGGACTTCCCCACGTGTTGTCCATCATCGTCAACACACCGTGATGCTTTGCGATCTCGACGATCGCCGGGGTGTCGGGCATTTCCATCGTCACCGTGCCCGGTGACTCCATGCAGATCATGCGAGTGTTGGGCTTGATGTAGTTATCAATCTCAGCTCCGATTGCGGGCGGATACATTTCGACGTCGACGTTGAAGTGCGCCAGCCAGTTATGCGCGAACGTCTTCAGTGCGCCATAGCAGGCAGCGGACACAAGCAGGTGATCGCCACCGCGCACGAATCCCATGACGGTCGTCATCAGCGCGGACTGGCCTGAAGGGGTCACCACGCAATGCGCACCGCCTTCGAGTTCGGCGATGCGATGCTCCAGTTGGCGAGCCGTTGGTGTTCCGGTGATGCCATAGCTGTAGCCGTCCGGTTGACGCTCCTTACGGTGCGTAAAGTCGGCCAGAGAGTCGAATACGACGGTGGATGCCCGTACGACGGCTGGGGACAGGCTGCGGAACGGCTGCGGCGCATTCTGGATTTGACTTGTCATCGTGCTCTCGGTGATTGCTAGTGTTGTCTCGACGACTTCAGTTTACTTTCGCTCGAGCCTAGGTCAACATCGCGGATAATTAAGTTAATAAGCGGAAGTTATGAGAATCAGGGATATCGAAGTGTTCAGGGCGGTCATGAATGCGGGTAGCACGAGCAAAGCGGCAGCCTTGCTCGGCATCTCGCAACCAGCTGTGAGTCAAGCCATCAGGCGTCTGGAGACCATGGCGGACTTCGACTTATTCGAGAGGGTGCGTAGCCGGCTCGTTCCGACCCAAGAGGCTGTCGCTCTGATGCGAGAGGTGGACCAGTATTTCCGTGGCTTCGAGGTCATCGAGCATCGAATCCGTAGTCTGCGGTCTTACGGATTGGGGCGGATGGCTATCGCCTGCCTACCAGCACTAGGTACAGGCTTTTTGCCTCGCGTCATCGCAGCGTTTGATGCTTCGTCCAGACACGTACAAATATCGCTGCAAGTAATGAGCTCACGCGAAGTACATGAAAAGGTTTTGGCAGGGCAGGTGGATTTCGGCCTGATGTCCGACGAGATGTCGATGGCCGGCCTGGAGCACTCGGTATTTTTACGGATGCAGGCTGTAGCAGTAATGAACCGACATCACCCTTTGGCTACGCGTCCTTTCATCGCCGTCGCGGATTTGCCCGAATTCCCCTTCATCGCGCTGAATCCCGAAGACAGCACCAGGCTGCGCCTGGACACGCAGCTTACGGCGTGCGGAATTCGCCTCAAGACGGTTGTCGAAACGCCGTATTCGCACACAGTATGCGAACTGGCGCTCGCGGGGGTTGGCATAGGAATCGCTCATCCTCTCGTGACGTTGGACTTCGCGGAGCGGGGACTCGTCGTGAAGCCGATTGACGTCGAGGTGATGTTCACGGGAGTACTCGTGTTTCGCCCCGGCACCCCCCACACTGAGACCGTGAGGCTATTCATGCGACACATGAGAATGCAGCTCGAACGTGACCAAAAGGCGCTCAAACTAAGAAGCCGCCAGGATTCGTGAATATGTGAGGCTTGTCGACTCCCCGCAAATCAGTGCCAAGCCAAACTTGAGGTCGCCAGGTTGTTGTGAATGCGGAGTTCGGCGGGTGTACTGCCGAGGCTGTCATATGGAGTCTCTTGATTGCAATCGGCTAACCATTGCTCGGTGTGCTCACGTACCTCGCCGAGCGTGTGGGGGCGTGCATATCGAGCGCATCGCGTTGATAGCTGCCTTTGAGGTGTGCGATGCATTCTGCATCGGGCGATCCGGTTCGATGAAGTCCAGCGCTATCCCCTACGTGCGGCTCATTCGGCCAGCGCCAGCCCGATGAACTCCTGGCCGTTGTCCAGGCACAGTTTGTCCGGGTAGGCGACAGCCGCAGAAGCTATCGGTTGGTCCGCATAGCGGTAAGAATGGCTTCGAAGCTTTGCTGGTCAAGCCTTCCGTCCTCTGAAAGGGAGTGCGCTGTGCGGCACCTCGACAGACTTTATTTTTACCCGACAGACTTTATTTTTACCGATCAGCATCAGCAAACTCCACAGGACTCCGTTACACTAATGATTGACGCATCAATCATTGATGTATCATTTGTCTTTTCCATCTTCCATTATGGCCGTCCACACCGCGCTACCGCACTCCCATACCCAAGTCTTGCCGTTCAAGGAATCGCTGCTGGCGATGATCGGCATCTGCTTCGTCGTCGTGCTGGTAGCGCTGGATCAGACTGTGGTCGGTACCGCACTTCCGACAGTGGTGGCGGAGCTCAAGGGCTTTGAACTGTATGCGTGGGTGGCAACGTCGTATCTGCTGACCTCCGTGGTGACGGTGCCGATCTTCGGCCGACTTGGAGACTTCTACGGTCGCAAGCCGTTTGTGATTGCGTCCATCGTGGTGTTCACGCTGGCCTCCATCATGTGCGGCATGGCGGGCAGCATGAGCTTCCTGGTGTGGTCGCGTGCGCTGCAGGGCATTGGCGGCGGCATGCTGGTCGGCACGGCCTACGCATGCATTCCCGATCTGTTTCCCGATGCACGTGTACGTTTGCGCTGGCAGGTGATGCTGAGTGCCTCGTTCGGTATCGCCAACGCCATCGGCCCGACACTGGGCGGGTGGATGACGCAGGCGTTCGGTTGGCGCTCGGTGTTCTACGTGAACATTCCGTTTGGTGTGCTGAGCCTGTGGTTTGCGTGGCGCTTTCTGCCGCACCTGCGCCAGAACGTGCATACGGGGCGTATCCGCCTGGACTGGCAGGGCGCGGTGCTGATTACCGCGGCGCTGGGGGCGCTGCAGTTCTTTGTCGAGCTGCTTCCGCGCCAAGGCCTATCGCTGCCATTGCTGGGCTGGCTGGTGCTGTCGGTGGCGGCGTTCGTGGGGCTGTGGTGGTGGGAGCAACGCGCCGAACAGCCGCTGCTGCCGTTCGACATGCTGCGCAACCCCGCTCTGGCCACGCTGTTCGTGCTGGCCATGCTGTCGGGCTTCTCCATGTTTGCGGTGCTGTTCTATGCACCGTTGCTGTTCCAGGGCGGTTTCGGAATGTCGCCGCAAGAAGCGGGGCTGGTCATCACACCGCTGGTGGTGTGCATCACGCTGGGCAGCATCATCAATGGGCGCATCGTTACGCGTATTCCCAATCCGAATGCCATGCTGTATGCCGGGTTTGCGCTGTTCACGCTGGCGCTGGCGGGCATGGCGGTGTCGTCCAAGACAATGCCGCACGCGGTGCTGGCCGGGTTGATGTTGCTGGCAGGCCTGGGGCTTGGTTTCGTGCTGCCCAACCTGACCGTGTTTGCCCAGCAGACCGCTGGGCGGGCGCATCTGGGCATTGCCACGGCGCTGCTGCAGTCGCTGCGCATGGTGGGTGGCATGGTGGGCACGGCGCTGGTGGGTACGATGGTCAGCGAACGCTATGCTTCCGGCGTGAGCGACGCCTTGCGCGCAGACAACGCCACTCAATGGCTGCACAAGCTGGCTGACCCGGAAATCCTGATCGACCACGATGCACAAACTGCCTTGCTCACGCAGATGCACGCTGCGGGCCATGATGGCGCGGCACTGCTGGAAGCCGCGCGGCATGTGCTGGTGGGCGCGATCCATATTGGCCTGATCGCCGCGACGGTGGTGGCGGCCATTGGCCTGTGGCGCGTACGCCGGGTGCCACCGGTGGTGCTGCATCACGTGGAACCCGTGCAACACACGGAATGAGAGCCGCTAACAAAACCGCCCTGGCGTCGTTGCGCCTCCTTGCCGTACTACTTGTACTGTCTGCGTCGGCACGCCTAGCCAGGACAGTTTTGTTAGCGGCTCTAAGGCGTTTGTACGCAGCTTGTGCCACTTAGCGGTTACGATGCGCGCATTCCCGCAATTTCATGCCTGATCGATGACCTCTGAACGCGAACGCTTCGCCGTCATGCACCAGTTTGGCCGCACCTACCGTGCATTCATGGCTGCCTTCGAGGCGCATGTCGGCCAGCCGATGCCGCGCTGGCGCATCCTGCTCGCGCTGCACGACAACACGGGCGGCGGCCTTGCCCAGAAGCAGCTTGCCGAGCGTCTGCAGATGGACCCCGGCGCGCTCACCCGCCAACTCAAGGTGCTCGACCAGCTCGGCTGGATCGAACGCACCACCGACGCACGCGACAACCGCCTGACCAACGTGTCGCTCTCCGACGCCGGCGTGGCCGTCGTGCTCGAATGCATGCCGCGCCGCATTGCCTTTATCAATGCCACGCTGGACGGGCTGCCCGATGATCTCGTCCATGCGCTGTCTGAAGCGCTGGCGCAGATCGAAACGCGCCTAGCCGATGTGCCCATGCTGTCCAGCGAGACAGGCACCAAGAACGCCGCTCAGCCCGAAGAACGCTAGAGCGTTCGGACTGCGCCCGGAGACACGCCATGCCCATGGTGATCAACAGCGCGTTGTACCGCAACGGTAAGCGCGAACGCGACCTCTCGGTCGAAGACATCAGCGACGTCCTGCACACGCCAGGCTCCTTTGTCTGGCTCGGCCTGCATGAGCCGGACAACGCCATGCTCAAGCAAGTGCAGGAGGAGTTTGCCCTGCACGACCTCGCCATTGAAGATGCGCGCAACGCCCACCAGCGCCCCAAGCTGGAGGTGTATGGCGACACGCTGTTCATCGTGCTGAATACCGCGCAGATGGAAAACGGCAACGTCGTCTTTGGCGAGACGCACGTGTTTGTCGGCAAGGACTTTCTCGTCTCGGTGCGGCACGGGCCGTCGGCGTCGTATTCCCCCGTGCGCGAGCGCTGCGAACGCACACCGCAGCTGCTGGCCAAGGGCGCACCGTTTGCGCTGTATGCGGTGATGGACTTTGTGGTCGACAACTACCAGCCCGTGCTCGAGCGCATGCAGGAGGAGTTCGAGCACATCGAGAGCCAGATCTTTGGCGACACGTTTGACCGCGCGGCCATCGAGCGGCTCTACACGCTCAAGCGTCAGCTTCTGCGCCTGCGCGGTGCAGCCCTGCCAGTAGAAGACATTGCCGGCCAGCTCGTGCGCTTGCATGAAGACGTGGTGCCCAAGGAGCTGCGCGCGTACTTTCGCGACATTGCCGATCATGCGCACCGCGTGGTGGGCGCGCTCGACGTGATTCGCGAAATGCTGACGACGGCCATCTCCGTGAACGTGGCGCTGGTGTCCGTCACGCAGAACGATATCGTCAAGCGGCTGGCGGGGTGGGGCGCTATTCTCGCCATTCCGACCGTGGTGTTCAGCAACTACGGCATGAACTTCAAGGGCATGCCGGAGCTGGAGCACCCTGCCGGCTATCCCATCGTGCTGGCGTGCACGGCCACGGCGTGCGTGTGGCTGTATCGCAAGCTGCGCAAATCAGGCTGGATCTAGGAGACGCGAAATGACGAAGGCGCGCTGCTGCTGGGCGGGTGAAGACCCGCAGATGATCGCGTATCACGACACCGAGTGGGGCGTGCCCTCGCATGATGATCGTCACCTCTACGAGATGCTCATCCTCGAGGGGGCGCAAGCCGGGTTGTCGTGGCAGACCATCCTGCGCAAGCGGGCACGCTACCAGGAGGTGTTCGAGGGGTTTGACGCGGCACGCGTGGCGCGCTTCACGCCGGCGCGCATCGAAAAACTGCTGGCCGATCCCGGCATCGTGCGTAACCGTGCCAAGGTGGAAGGCGCCGTCATCAACGCGCGCAAGGTGCTGGAGTTGCAGGAAGAAGTGGGTTCGCTCGATGCCTTCCTGTGGGCCTTCGTCGATGGAAAAACCATCGTCAACCGCTGGAACAGCTACCGCGATGCACCCACCGCCACCGATGCGTCCAAGGCGATGAGCAAGGCGCTGGTCAAGCGTGGTTTCAAGTTCGTGGGCCCTACCATCTGCTACGCCTTCATGCAGGCCACCGGCATGGTCGATGACCACGAAGCCGGGTGCTTCCGCGCCGGCAAGGCATAGCCCAACGATCGACTACTTGGCGGCGACCGGCTTGAGCTGCATGACCCAGTGCGCAAAGCGGTCGGCCTCTTCCGGCGTGATCGCATTCGGCGGCATGGTGCCTGCGCCCCATTTGCCGCTGCTGCCTTCCAGCATGCTCTTCTTCAGTTTGGCAATCGCGTCCGGATCATTCTTGTAGCGCTCGGCAATCGAGCGGAACGGCGGGCCGACTTTGGTCGTGTCCATCGTGTGGCACGCACGGCAGGTGTCTTCGTGAGAAGAAGAGGCGGCGTGCCCGGGCACAACCAGCATGCCGGACAACGCCGCAAACATGGAGAGCACTGCCGATTTCATCAACGTCATGGAATTCAGTTCTGTTCTTGTACGGGCGCCCGCTGCAAGCCTGCACAGGCGGGCGCCGCGATTTGGCTGTGTACTGCTACACGTGATTAACGACGCGGCCAGGGCTTGCTCGGCGCGCCCAACACTGGCTCACCCAGCAGCGGCGTCGACAGGGCGTAGGCGCCATCTTCGGTAAAGGCCCAGATGATGTTGCGGTCGTACTCGGTGTAGATCGCAAATACGCCTTTGCCCAGCGTGTACGACGGCAGTTGCGTCTCGTCCGCCAGCGCGGGGATGAAGTAGCCCGCGATGGACGGATGCGCCGGGTCTTTCACGTCATAGATCTGCACGCCCGCGTTGTAGAACGAGTACGGCACGATGCCCTGCTTCCAGCCGCCAGGTTGGCCGATGGCGTTGGCACGCTTCGGGCCGTAGTTGCCACCGCGTTGGCAGAAGTGGGTGAACGGCGCGCCCGGCGGAATCTCCGGTTCTGGCAGCTTGGTCGCGATCTTCAGGTGCTTCGGGTCACGCGCGTCGACCACGAAGATGTCCTTGTAAGGCTCATAGCAATCGCGGTTCATCGGATAGCCGTTGGTGAACACGTAGCCGGTGCGCGCGTACTGGCTCACGTCGGCGTTGTCGTATTCGGTACCGGCAAAGCTTGGCGGCGTGTTCACGTTGCTGAGCATCTTCGGCTTGGCCGGGTCCGACAGGTCGAACGAGTACAGCCCCAGACCGCCCATGGCGCCAAAGCCGATCTTGCCGCCGGCTTCCAGCGGCTTGGGCAGGAAGATCGGGTTGCGCGAGCCCATCCACGATGTGCGGTTGCCCGCGCGCGGGTTCATCAGATACGACTGCTCGTGCTCGGCATTGCCCAGGATCTGGCCCGGCACGGCAATCTGCGAGACGAACTTCGGATCGGCCGGATCGGACATGTCCCACACCTGGTAGCCCGGCGAGTACAGATAGTTCGGGTACTCGGTCAGCGCGTAGCTGTCGTTGGGCGCGGAAGACAGGATCATGTACTTGCCGCCGTAGTACTCGGGCGCGTCCAGCGAGCCGGAGCCCTGCTGCTGACCGATCGGCGCATCGGGGTGCTGGTAGTCGGTGGTGCGGGTGGCAATCAGCTTCCACTGATCCGGCAGCGGGCCGTCCATCTCGAACACTTTGAAGCCCTTGAGCGAGTTGTAGTTGCGCTGAGCCGCCACCTTGTCGGGCTGGTCGATCTTCTCAGTCATCAGCCCGTAGCGGCCGATCTCGAACGAGGCAACCAGCACCGGCTTGCCGAGCTTCTTGCTCCACGCAATCGTGGCGCCGCCCAGGTAGTCCTGCACGGTGTTCGGGTCGTACTTTTCGCTCGAACCTTTCGGGCCCCACACGCCGCCTTTGGAGAAGACGACCTTGCCGTTGGCCGGATCGGTCACGTCCATGATGCGCAGGTAGTCGCGGTCGTGGATGTACAGGTAGCGCTTGCCCTGGAAGTCGGCGATGTTGTTCCACGCATGGAAGGGCGAATCGACGCCCGGATAGAACGCCAGCACCTTGACGTTCTTGGCGTAGACGTTCTTGTCCCACGAGGTCATCTCACCGGGGAAGCGCTTGCCTTCATGCACTTCCGGCGTGGCCTTCGGCCAGATGAACTTGCCGGTGGCCGGGTCCATGCCGTAGTCGACGCCGGCCTTGAGCGGCGCGGGTTTGCGGTCGGGCGTCAGGCGCAGCCAGTCGGCCAGGTACGGGTCTTTCACGTTGGGCGTGCCTGGCGTACCGGACGGTGCCACTGCCGGTGCCTGGCTGGCGGCCGCCTCACCCGTGGGGGCGGGGCCAGACGCCGTCGCCAGCGACGATGCCGTGGCGAGAATGAACGCGAGCGTCGCGCCCTGGGTCAGGGCGGTTTTCAGACGCTGATGTCGCGATCGAAGCATGGGGTTCCTCCTTGGAATGAAGACGGATCAGAATGCGTGGCGGATGCCGATCTGGTAGCCGGTCGGGCTTTGGCCAGCGTTCGGGTAGGCCTGCCACGTCACCGGGTACGGGATCGACACGTTGTTCTTCAGCTTGATGTGCGCCACGGTCGCGTACAGGTCCGTCCGCTTGGACAGCCCGTAGATGTAGCCCGCCACAAAGCCGACCGCGTTGGAGACCTTGGTGTTGTTGTCGTCGTGACGATACACGGCGCTGGCGTAGAGGCGGTTGCGGCCATCGATGTTCCAGCGCGCACCGAGCTGTGCATCCCAGCCGCGCGAGTTGAACGCGACGTACGGCGGGTAGGCGTAGTAACCGTTGTACGTGTGGAAGATGGCCGTGGGCTCGAAGCCGCCGATCTTGTAGACAGCCGAGAAGTAGTTGTCGCGCGACGAGTTGATGACCGCCTTGTTGAAGATGTCGCGCGTGTACTGCAGCTCGCTCACGGCGCCCAGGAAGATCGGGCCGTTGCGGTATTCCAGGCTCGTGCTCAGGAAGCGCCCGGCGCGCGTGGTGTCTTCCAGGCCGGTGGCATACATGACGCGGCCGGTGAAGTTGTAGAAGGTGGGTGTCTTGTACTGGATGGCGTTGTCCACGCGGTACGACGCGTAGAAGAACTCCATGTTGTTGACCATGCTGAAGTCGGCCGCCCAGCTCGGGTCGGCATAGCCGGCAATCCAGTACGACGGTGTGAACTGGCGGCCGAGCGTGACTTCGCCCAGCGTGTCGCTCTTGAGACCCACGAAGGATTGACGGAACTGCGTCGATTGCTTGCCGTCATTGGCGGTGAACATCGGCTCGACCGTGAACACGGCCTTGTTGCCGTCGCCCAGATCTTCCACGCCGCTGATGTTGAAGCGCGAGTTGTTCAGGCCGCCGCTGGACATGCGCGTCAAGGTGCCGTTGCCGGAAGAGGTCAGGTGCTCGATGTTCATGTCGACGTAGCCGGACAGCCAGACACGCGAGTCAGCCTGCGCAGAGGCGCACACGCACAGCAGAGCGCCGGCGGCGATGAGGTTCCTTTTCATTGGGTCTCCGAGTTTTTGTGTATTTGCTGCAGGGAGGGCAGCGCACGCTGCGGCAGATCGTGGTGTCCGCTTTTCGCTCGCATGGCTGGGCTGAACGGCCCTTCCTGTCTGTATTTACGTTCTTGTGTATACACAGACGTAAAAAATTATACGTAGAGAAGCATTTGAATTAAGAGCACTATTTTTTTATACAAAACGACGGTTTGGTTATAGCGGGTTGACCCGAATAGCCACGGCGCATCAGAACAGGTGCCGGATACCGACGGCATAGGTCATGGCTGCGCCATAGCCGCTCTGGCGGTCGTAGACCGTAAGGGCATAGACATCCGTGCGTTTGGAGAGGGCGTAATCGAGCCCTGCCGCGCCGGTGTTGCGGGCGCTGGCAACGTTACGTGGCGCAGTCCGGCGCGTGTATGCCCATTCGCCCAGCAGCGACAGCTGTGCGGTAAGCGGCACGGAAAGCCCAGCCTGGTACGTGTGCGAGCCGATGCCTGTTGTATTTGTGCGCGTGCCCTGTACGGCGCCGTACAGCTTCAACCAGGCAAAGTCATAGGTTGCCCCGGCAAGGTAGGCGTCCTGGCTGGGCGCCGTGGCTCCTGTAACGATGCGGTTGCGTTGCACGGTTGCGACGGCGGTAAACGGGCCTGCTGTGTAGTGCAAAGCTGCGGCAGCGTTGTACACGCCCGATGCCCCCGCCATGCCGCCCGGTGCATACACGGCGGTGGCCTTCAGCCCGTTCATGCTGGGGCTGCTGTATTGGATGCCGTCGTTCCAGACCGTGTCGCCCGCAGTCGCGCCGCCGTACGAAGCGACGAACGTCTGCATGACCAGTGGCGAAAACAGGATCGACGCCTGGAACGGGTTGACGGCCTGTTCGCCCAGATACATCAGGTTGGTATGCCGCCCGAACGTCAGCTTGCCGAAATCGCCCTCCAGACCGACATAACTGTTGCGGCCCCAGAACGGGTCAGCCGATGTGCGGCCCGTGCCGCCGGTATCCGGCTGGAAGAAGCTTTCCAACACCGCGATGGCGCGGGTGCCGCCGCCCAGGTCTTCGGTGGTCTTGATGCCCCAATAGGGTGCGGTCAGCCCCGGAGCTTGCTGCATGAGCGTTGCGGGCGGGCCGCCGCTGCGTTTTGAACTCGCCATGTCGAGCCCGACCAGGCCGTACAGCGTGACAGAGGTCTGCGCCCAGGCGCAGTGCGACACCGACAGGCCGGCCACGCAAAGGGCCAGCGCCGGCAACGAGCGAACGTGCATGAAGATCCCCCAAGGGTTTGGGAGTGGGCGGAAAGACGCGGCAGACGTTGTGTCGGCCGCGCCGGCGGGTTTCAGGCAGTGGGTACTGCGAGGTCCACGCGGGTGCGCGCGAAGTGCTGCGACAAGCTGGCGAGCAGTGCGTCCCGCTGCGCCAGCCACGACGCGGGCGAACGGCCAGCCATGTGCGGCGTGATCAGAACATCGCGGTGGCCGAAGAGCGCGGCCGGTACTTCGGGCTCGTTCTCGATCACGTCGAGCCCGGCGCCGGCAATCTCGCCCGCATCCAACGCATCGAGCAGCGCGCTGGTATCCAGCACCGAGCCGCGCGACACGTTGACGACGTAGCCCGACTTGCCGAGCGCCTGGAGCACGGCGCGATTGATCAGGTGCCGTGTTTCCGCACCGCCGTTGCACGCGATGACCAGGAAGTCGCTCGCTGCAGCCAGCGCTTCCGGGCTGGCGTAGTAGCGGCCCGGCGCATCGTCTTGCGCGCGACGGCCGTGATAGCCGATCGTCATCGCAAAGCCTTGCGCGCGGGCAGCAATCAACCGGCCGATACGGCCCATGCCAACGATGCCGAGCGTTGCCCCCGTCAACGTCGGCCGGGCCTGGCGTGATTGCTGCCATCGCCCTTGCTGCACGGCGGCGGTGAGCGGTGCATAGCCACGCGCCAGTGCCAGCAGCATGCCGAACGCGTGGTCGGCCACGGTATCGGCATTGGTGCCCGGCGCATGCGTGACCACGATGCCGCGTCGCGTTGCCGCTGCCACGTCAACGTTTTCATAGCCCGCACCAAACGCGCAGATGATCTCCAACGCCGGCAACCGCGCCATCTGCGCATCGGACAACCCCGTTGAGCCGTTGGTGACAACGGCCCGGATCAGTGCGGCGTCCGGCACGTCGTGAGGCATGCCGTCTGGGTAATGGTGCAGCGCGTACTGCTTGCGCAGCGCATCGAGCGTCGATTCCGGCAGCGCAATCAGCGCGAGCACCGCGGGCGGTGCATGGGTGCTCATGACTGCGTGGGCGCGACTTCTTTCACTGCGCCTTTCCAGCCGTTCTCCGTGATGTCGAAGACCGTGCCATCGGGCATGCGGTACTTCACCTCGTAGAACACGTTCGGGTCTTTTTCGTGGCGCCCCGTCAGGTAGGTGCCGCCCGCGGCGACGACGCGCGCTGCGGTCTCTTCCACGCTGTCGACCCACATGCCGAAGTGGATCACGCCGCGCACATCCTTCAGGCCTGCGTAGCCCGGCACGGTCTCGTCCTTGAAGTTGAGGAGCGCGACGTTCATCGTGCCGTCTGTCATATAGATGCCGCGCATGGCATTGCCCGCGCGGCGCATGCCGAAGGCTTTCTCAAAGAATTGGGCGGCGGCTTCCGGGTCCTCAACGGAAAGCGCGATGTGGCGAAGTTTGTCCATGGATGTGTCCTCGAAGCTTGGCGGCGTGTGCCGTGATGGAAGGTGGGCACGACTGTGACGCAAGTTCCCTGGAGGTTTCACTAGGTATACTACTTATACGTTATGTATACACAAAGATGAATTTATATACCAGAATAGCTTCCAGTCGCCGTCCGATGGAGTTGGAGCCGGTGTGCTTCGTCTCGGACCTTGTTTTCGGGCGCTATGCAGGAGGCTGTGGATGCAGGTTTTGCAGGAACCGCTCGGCAATCTTTCCGCCGAGCTGAGGCAGCGCTTTGCGCAGATCGGCGCCGTATGGGGACGCGACATCAATGCGCACCGCGATCTGGTGGTCAATGCGTATACCCCGCTGGTGGCGACTGCTGCCAATGACGTGGCCGATGGATGCGAAGTCCAGCGCGAGGTGTCATACGGGCCGCATGAGCGCCAGCGCCTGGATGTGTTCGTCCACACCGCAACGCGTGAGGCCGGTTCGGCCGATGTGGTGGTGTTCGTGCACGGTGGCGCGTTCCTGCGCGGCAGCAAGAGCTTCAACGGGCTGATCTACGACAACGTGTCGCGCTGGTTTGCGCGGCAGGGGTGCGTGGCGGTCAACGTGGAATACCGGCTCGCACCACAGGCGCCGTATCCAGCCGGGGCCGAGGACGTGGCCACCGCACTCGATTGGGTGCGCACGCATGCCGTAGAACTGGGCGGCAATCCACAGCGGATCTTTCTGGTGGGCCACTCGGCGGGTGGGGCGCATGTCGCCACGTATCTCGCCGATCCGGCATTGGCCGCGCGGCGCAGCACGCCCGTCGCAGGCGCGGTGCTGATCAGCGCCCGCGTGGTTGCCGACGTGCTGCCCGACAACCCCAACGCCGCTGGCGTGCGCGCGTATTTCGGGGATGACGCAGCGTTGTACGCAGAGCGCTCACCGCTGACCCACGCAGAACACATCGACGTGCCGCTGATGGTGGTCGTGGCCGAGCACGAGAACCCGTACCTCGACGCCTATGGCGCGGCGTTCTTCGAGCGCGTGGCCCAAGCACGCCAGCGCACCGGCCGCCCCGCACGCGCACCGCGCTTCGTGCAGATGCTCCGGCACAACCACACCTCGGTGGTCGCGCATTTCGATTCCGGCGAGACGCTGCTTGGCGACGCGATGCTCGACTTCTTCCGCGCGTGACGGCTCGCCGTTCCGCTCATCGCTTATCCCCATAGGAGACCCGCATGTCCGCATTTGGCAAGCCGCGCGTATTCGTGCCTGTCGTCACGCCGTTTCGCTCTGACCTGAGTGTCGATACACCGCGCTTTGTCGCGTTCTGCCGCTGGCTGGTTGGGCAGGGCGCAGGCTTGGCCGTGTTCGGCACCAACAGCGAGGCGAATTCCCTGAGCCTTGCCGAACGCCGCGCTGTGCTGGACGCCGTGTTTGCCGCCGATATCGACCGCGCGCAACTGCTGCCTGGCACCGGTGCCTGCGCGCTGACAGAGGCGATCGAGTTGACGCGCCACGCGGTGGCTGGCCGCTGCGCGGGCGTGCTCATGCTGCCGCCGTTCTACTACCAGGGCGTAAGCGACGACGGCCTGTTTGCGTACTACTCCGAGGTCATCCAGGCCGTGGGGACGGATGCACTGCGCGTGCTGCTGTATCACATCCCGCAGTTCACGGGCGTGCCGATCTCGCACGCGCTGATCGAGCGGTTGATTGCGGCCTACCCGAACACGGTGGTCGGCATCAAGGACAGCTCAGGCGATTGGGCGAATACCGAGGCGATGCTCAAGCGCTTTCCCGGGTTTGCCGTGTTTCCGGCATCTGAAGCGTTGCTGGGCAAAGCGCTGCCGCTGGGCGCGGCGGGCTGCATCTCTGCCACGGCCAACCTGCAGCCGCATGCGATTGCCCGCCTGTTGGCGGCAACCACGGCCGAGGACCGTGCAGTCTGGGAAGCAAAGGTGACAGGGTTGCGCACGGTCGTGCAGGCGCTGCCGATGATTCCGGCACTCAAGGCCGTGGTGGCACACCACATGCAGCACGCCGGCTGGAGCCGCGTGCGCCCGCCCTTGACGGCGTTCAGCGCAGAGCAGGCGAATGCGCTGCTCGCGCAGCTCGATGCATTGGGGTTCTCGATGCCGCCGGTCGATCAGGTGGCGGTATGAGCGTGTGGTTTGTGCCGGAAGAGGCCTCAGGCGCTGGCGCGGTTCGTGTGCTGCTGCTTCTTCAGGCGGCCCAGCACGACGATCGACAGGCGCGCCGTGTGGTCGCGCATCGCGTTGTAGGCGCGCTCCGGATCGGCGTCGAGGATGGCGGAGACAATCTCGCGGTGCTCGTCGGTGGCGGCCTCAAAGCGCGAGGGCGTTGCCGGCTGCGCGGCGCGGAAGCCCGCCAGGCGCTGGCGCTGCACCGCAATGATCGACGCCAGCGACTTGCTCTGCGCGCCCTTGCAGATCAGCTCGTGAAACTCGCGGTTGAGCTCGAAATAGCCCGCCTCGTCGCCGCGTGCGATGGCCTCGTTCATGTCGCTCTGGAGCACTTCGAGCTGCTTCTTCTCGACCACGCTCATGCGCTGCGCGCTCAGGCGGCAGCAGAGCGCTTCGAGCTCGCACATGGCTTCGAGCATGTCGGCCAGCTCTTCGATGCTGAACTGCGCCACCACCACGCCCTTGCGCGGCGTGAGCTCAACCAGCCCACGGACGGCCAGCTCGCGCAGGGCCTCGCGGATGGGCGTGCGCGAGGCGTTGAAGCGCTCGGCCAGCGCCGCTTCTTCGAGCTTCTGACCGGGCTCAAGCGTGCCGTCAATGATCTCGTCGCACAGCAGTCGATAGATTTTGGAAGAGAGCGTCGTCATCGTGTCAGCGGTGGGGTTGGGCGCAACGGCGTCTGCGGCAGATGTGCGTCGCATTATGCGCCAGCCGCCCCCCAGGGCAACCCGATGCGATGCGTCGCACGTGCTGTATCGGCATCAACGACGTGCCTGCGAAGGCCCGCAGTGCGCCGGTTTTTCTGGAATGGGAGTATACGCTAGTTACATGTTGAATACATAGATTGGTATATGTATACAAAACAAATTCACTCATCACGACAGTGGGGACACAAGTGATCAGGTTCGGGATTGCAAGCTATGAATTGAATGGCCGCGTTGCCGCGGGTTTGAGCGTTGGCGACGCGTTGTACGACATGCAGACCGTGTTGAAGCAGGCCACGGGAGATGCAGCGCCGGTGGACGTTGACGCCCTCGTTCGGGGCTGGGACCAGAACGGTGCGGCCGCTGTGAAGCAGTTCGAGACCGCCGCACGCGCCATTGCCGACGGCACCATTGATGCCAAGCCGCTCACCGGCTACCGGCTGCGCGTGCCGTTCACGCCGCGCCGCATCTTTGCCGCGGCGTCCAACTATTACGAGCACGCCCGCGAGATGGGCACCGAGCTGGCCCCGCGAGAGGAAAGCACGCCGTACATGTTCATGAAGGCTGAGACCAGCGTGGTGCCGACGCTGGCTGAAGTGCGCATTCCGCCGCAGGCCGAACGTGTGGACTGGGAGGTGGAGCTGGCCGTGGTGATCGGCAAGCCGGGCCGCCATATCGCCCTTGAAGACGCGCTGGACTACGTGGCGGGCTACACCGTGCTGAATGACGTGAGCGCGCGCGATCTCAACCGCCGGACAGACTATCCGTTCAAACACGACTGGTTTCGCGGCAAGAGTTTCGATACCTTCGGGCCCCTGGGGCCGTGGCTGGTGCCCCGCGCGTGCATTGCCGAGCCGCAAAATTTGCGCATGCGGCTCACGGTGAACGGCGAGACCATGCAGGACGGCAACACGTCGGAAATGATCTTCAGCGTGGCCGAGCAGATTCACTATCTGTCGTCGATCCTGACACTGCAGCCGGGCGATGTGATTGCGACGGGCACGCCGACGGGGGTCGGCATGGGCCGCGGTATCTACCTGAAGCCGGGCGACGTGATGGTGGCGTCCATCGACGGCATCGGCTCGATCGAGAATCCGCTGGTGCAGGGGTGACACACGTGTGGTCCGGCCAGAGTACATCTTGACGGGAGAAGACATGCTGGAGCGGGTATGTGCCTTGATACGCGGGCTGGTGTTCGCGGCAGGGCTTGGAGCAGGGCTGGTGTCAGTGGTGCATGCGGCTGACACCGTACGCGTCAACCTGGCGTGGCTGCCGCAGGGCAGCACGGGTGGCATCCTGGTTGCACAGGCCAAGGGCTACTACAAGGAAGCCGGGCTGGACGTCACGGTCATGCGCGGCTATGGCGGGCAGCGCACCGTCAACGAGGTCGACGCCGGGCTCTTCGAGTTCGGTTACGGCGACCCGGTGAGCGTGGCGCTCAACCGCGCGCACGGCGGGCACACGGTGATGGTGGGCGCGATAAACACGCGCTGGCCGGGCGCCATGTGCTATGTGGAGCGGCCCGGCTTCAAGGTGACCTCGCTCAAGGATCTGGCTGGCATGACGCTGGGCGGGGGCGGTGCATCGGCGGTGCAGAACATCGTGCCGGCCTGGCTCAAGCAGAACGGCATGGCACCCGACGCCATCAAGCTGGTGCGGCTGGACCCGGCGGTGATCAACACCGCGCTGCTGCAGAAGCGCATCGACTTGTCCGAATGCTGGGAGGGCGCCAGCCTGCCGGTGCAGCAGGCGTTTGCGCAGCGTGCGGGCCAGAAGCTGGGCAAGGTGTACTACCGCGATTTCGGCCTCGACATGATGGGCAGCGGCATCGTCACCACCGACGGCTACATCGCGCAGCATCCGGATGTGGTCAAGCGCTTTGTCGAGGCCACGTACCGCGGCTACGCCTTCATGCGTGACCAGCCCAAGGCCGCGGTGGACGCGATCGTCGCGCAGCAGCCGCTGCTCGACCGCGCCATCCTGCAGCAGCAGATTGCGGAAACCAACAACCTGATCTCGGACGAACCGGACAAGCACAAGATTGGCTGGCTGCGCCCCGAGCGTATCAACGGGACGGTCGAGTTCCTGTCGCGCGCGTTTGACCTGGGCGGCAAGGTCAAGCCTGGCGATCTGTATACGAACCGCTTTGTCGAATGAGCGGGCAATGAATCCGGGGCTACGGCCCAACCCGCCCACCATGTATGGGCACATTGGAGTGAGACACATGAACAGCTTGCGTCCCAAGCGGCTTGGACACATGGTTTTGATGGTGCGGGACATCCAGCGCTCGGCCAAGTTCTACACCGAAGTCCTGGGCCTGAAGGTGTCGGACTGGATTGGCGACCAGATGGTCTTCCTGCGCGCCGGCACCGACCACCATGACCTGGCGCTGTCCCAGTTGCCGAAGGATTCGCCGGACTTCAACGACCTGCCGCGCTACTCGCGCCCGGGGCTGGAGCACTTCTCTTACCTGATCGACAGCGTTGAAGAGATGGAGCGCTCGGTCAAGGTGCTGCAGGAGCACGGCGTGGAGATCGTGCGCGGCATCGGCCGACACGGCCCCGGCGACAACTACTTCCTCGTCTTCAAGGACCCGGACGGCAACAACGTCGAGGTCTACTGCAACATGGAGCAGATTGGCGAGCGCGACCCGCGCGAGGCGCAGGTGTGGGAGCGCAGCATCGAGTCGTTCGACCAATATCGCTTCGAGCGCTTTGTCGTGCCGCCGCCGCCGCACCTCGTCGCGCAAAAGTCCGGCGGAGCGGCACCCCAGGCGGAATCTGCCGATAAAGAGAAGCCCGGAGACAAGTCATGAGGCGTGCGCTTGAAACCGTCGCGTTCTGGATCGTTGTCGGGCTGGCGTGGGAGTTTGGCGTGCGCTGGAGCGGCGCGCCGGAATATGTGTGGCCGTCGCTGTCGTCTGTGCTGGCTGCCGGCTGGGAGATGCGCGCGCAGCTGCTGAGCGACACCGTCACCACGGCGGGAGAAGTCTTCGCCGGCTTCATGCTCGCGCTGGTGAGCGGGCTTGCGCTGGGGTTGCTGGCCAGCACGTCGGCCATCGCGCGCCGCACGCTCTTCCCGCTGGTGACGGCTCTGCAGAGCATGCCCAAGATTGCGCTGGCACCGCTGCTGATCGTCTGGTTTGGCTACGGGTTTGCTTCCAAGCTGGCTGCAGCGGTGTTGTTTGCGTTCTTCCCGATCGTGGTCGCCACCATGGGCGGCCTGGCGGGTGTGCCACAGAACCTGGATGAGCACTTCCGCGCGCTGGGCGCTTCGGCATCGCGCACGTTCTGGCATTTGCGCCTGCCTGCGGCCATGCCGGCCTTGATGGACGGCCTGAAGATTGCGATGCCGCTGGCGGTGATCGGCGCGATCGTGGGTGAGTTTATCGGCTCGGAATCGGGGCTTGGGCATCTGATCGTGTTTGCAACGTCGAATGCGCAAACGCCGCTGTGCTTTGCGGCCATCCTGATGGTGACGGCGCTGGCGATGGTGTTCTACGCCGCAGTGGATGGGGTCTCGCGTGCTGTCTGGTGGAGAGGAGTCACGGTCTGATGGGAATCGTCAATCTGTCGCGCGTTGTGCTGCGCGAAACGGCAGTGCTTTCCGCCGCCACCAACCCTGCTCCTCTGGACGCGGAGGCTCGCGTGATGATCGATGTCGACAACGTCGGCAAGCGCTTTGCCGCGCGTGGTGGTGCTGCGGCCTTCAATGCACTCGAAGATGTGTCGATGCAGGTACGGCAGCGCGAATTCGTGTCCATTCTGGGGCCCAGCGGCTGCGGCAAGAGCACGCTGCTGCGCATGGTGTCGGGGCTGGTGCCGTGCGATGCGGGTGAGATCCGTGTCGATGGCCGGTCGATCACCGCGCCAGTCCCCGAGATCGGCGTGGTGTTCCAGACCAGCAACATGCTGCCGTGGCTCACGGTGGGCGACAACATCCGCCTGGGCGCCAAACTGCGCAACCTGCCGACCGTGAAGACCGAGGCGCGCCTGCCGGGCTTGCTCGACACGCTGGGCCTCACGCAGTTTGTCGACCGCTACCCGCACGAGCTGTCGGGCGGCATGCGGCAGCGCGCCGCCATCGGCCAGATTCTGCTGCTGGAGCCGCGCGTGATGCTGATGGACGAGCCATTCGGCGCGCTGGATGCGCTCACGCGCGACAAGCTCAACGTCGAGCTGCTGCGCATCTGGCAGCAGAGCACGCTGACGGTGCTGCTGGTCACGCACAGCATTCACGAGGCAGTGTTCCTGTCCGACCGTGTGCTCGTCATGTCGCCACGGCCGGGCCGCGTGCAGCACGACGTGAAGATCGACCTGCCGCGCCCCCGCCAGCCGGACGAGATCAAGCGCGACCCCCGCTACGGCGAATACGTGTCGGAGCTGTCGCGCATGATGGGGGTGTTCTGACCGGATTGTGGGTTCTGCCCGGGGCGGGCGGCTGCTACGATCGCGCATCGCCCGCCCTGAATGCACACTGACATGCAAGCCAATCCGCTCAGCGAGATCTCCCTGATCCGCCGGCTGAAACTGAATCAACTGATGATCTTCGAGCGCGTGCTGGAAACGCGCTCGGTGGTGCGCGCCGCCAACGAGATGCGGCTGACCCAGCCGGCGGTGACCAAGGTCATCCACGAACTGGAATCGTGCTTTGACGGCGCGCTCTTCTCGCGCTCCAACCGCGGCGTGGTGCCGACGGAGTTGGGGCTGCTGCTGGGCCGGCGCGTGAAGTCGTTGATGGCCGAACTGCGCTACATGACCGACGAGTTGAACGATTTCCGGCTCGGTACCAGCGGGCACGTCATTGTCGGCACGTTGATCTCGGCATCGGCGCGGTTGCTGCCACGCGCCATTGCCATGCTCAAGGCGCGTACACCCAACGTACTCGTCACCGTGCGGGAAGGCACCACGGCGCACCTGTTCCCAGCACTGGCGACGGGCGATCTGGATATCGTGGTCGGTCGCCTGCCCGAACGGGAACTGCCGATTGCCAGCGCGTTTCCGCTCACGCACGAAGTGCTATTCGATGAGTCACTGTGCGCGGTGGTGGGCAAGGGTTATGGCGCGTTGCCTGAGCGAGTGGCGCATCTGTCGGAGCTGGCCGATTCGCCCTGGATTCTGCCGACGCCGGATTCTCCTGCGCGGCTGGCCGCCGAGCATCTGTTTCGTTCAGCCGGGTTGCCGCTGCCGACCGATATTGTCGAATCGCTCTCACTGCTGACCAATATCGGCCTGCTGCTGGAGACACCGCGCATTGCGCTGATGCCGCGCGTAGCCGCTCGGCAGTTCACGGATGCAGGCCTGCTGCGCATTCTCGATCTGCCTGAGACGGCAGCATTCGGCACCGTCGGGTTCTCGCTGCGCTCGCACAAGGAGCAGAGCGCTGCGTGCCGGGTTTTTATCGAATGCCTGCGAGAAGCCGCACAAGCCACCGCGCCCGATACCGGCGCGTAGCCCCGAAACCCAAGCGGGGCAAGGCTTGCGCTGGTATTCCGGTTTGGGATACTCAGCGCCGAATGTTTCATTGTTCATCTCTGCCGCGCGTCCCTAGACTCCTGCAAAACCTTCAACAAGAGCAGGAGACGCTGTGAATCAGGAATCGGCTGACGCCGCACGCACCCCGCGGCTTTTACGGCATTACATCAACGGCGAATTCGTGGCGAGCGCCACCACCTTTGCCGATGTCAGCCCTGTCGACGGCACGCTGGTCGCCCAGGTGTGCGAGGCTGATGCGGCCGCTGTGGACCAGGCCGTGCGCGCTGCACGTGTGGCGCAAGCGGCAGGCTGGCGCGACACTACCCCCGCCCAGCGCGCCGACTGGCTGCACCGCATTGCCGATGGCATCCAGGCGCGGTTTGACGAATTCGTTGCCGCCGAAGTGGCCGACACCGGCCGCCCGCTCACGCAGGCCCGCACGCTGGATGTGGCACGCGGCATCGCCAACTTCCGCACGTTTGCCGACCTGATCCGCACGGCCAACAGCGAATTCTTCGAAACCCACACGCCGGACGGCAGCGAGTTCATCAACTACGTGCGCCGCAAGCCGCTGGGCGTGATCGGCATCATCTCGCCGTGGAACCTGCCGCTGCTGCTGTTCACGTGGAAGGTGGCGCCGGCGCTGGCCATGGGCAACTGCGTGGTCGCCAAGCCGTCGGAAGAGACGCCGGGCTCCGCCACGCTGCTGGCCGAGGTCATGCACGACGTGGGCCTGCCGCCGGGCGTGTTCAACCTGATCCACGGCCACGGGCCGAACGCGGCCGGGGAATTCCTCACCCGCCATCCGGACATCAGCGCCATCACCTTCACGGGCGAATCGCGCACCGGCAGCACGATCATGAAGACCGTGGCCGACGGTGTGAAAGAGATCTCGTTCGAGCTGGGCGGCAAGAATGCCGCCGTGGTGTTTGCGGATGCGGATTTCGATGCGGCAGTGGAGGGCGTCGTCAAATCCAGCTTCACCAATGCCGGGCAGGTATGCCTGTGCAGTGAGCGCGTGTATGTCGAGCGGCCGATCTTCGGCCGCTTTGTCGCGGCACTCAAAGCACGCACGGAAACGCTGTGCGTTGGCGCGCCGGACGATCCGGCCAGCACCATGGGCCCGCTCATTTCGCGCGGCCATCGCGAGAAGGTGTTGTCCTACTTCCGCCTGGCGGTGGAAGAGGGGGCGACGGTCGTCACCGGCGGCGGCGTGCCGCAGTTTGGCGACGCACGCGATGACGGCGCCTTCGTGCAGCCGACGATCTGGACCGGCCTGCCCGATACCGCGCGCTGCGTCACCGAAGAAATC
Source organism: Ralstonia sp. AU12-08 (assembly GCF_000442475.1). Classification (NCBI taxonomy): domain Bacteria; kingdom Pseudomonadati; phylum Pseudomonadota; class Betaproteobacteria; order Burkholderiales; family Burkholderiaceae; genus Ralstonia; species Ralstonia sp. AU12-08. The sequence continues at coordinate 56,941 of NZ_ASZV01000010.1, forward strand.
TTCGGCCCCGTGTGCCACATCGCTCCGTTCGATAGCGAGGAAGAGGTGATCCACCGCGTGAACGACAGCGCCTACGGCCTGGCCGCCAGCATTTGGACCACGCAGCTCGCACGCGGCCATCGCGTGGCCAAGCAGATCGAAACGGGCATCGTGTGGGTCAACGCGTGGTTTGTGCGAGACCTGCGTACGCCGTTTGGCGGCGCCAAGCTCTCCGGTATCGGCCGTGAAGGCGGGCGCCATTCCCTGGACTTCTATTCCGAATTGACCAACGTCTGCGTGAGGGTTGCATGAGCGCCATCGATATGAACGCGGCCATCGCGTTGGCCCATCAGCTGTGGCAGGCCGAGCAGGAGCGCGCACCGCGTGCGCCGGTGCGTGACGCCATTGCCGCACTCGGTGGCAATCCGCTGGAAGCAGCGTATGCCGTGCAGCGCGTCAACACGGAGCGCAAGCTGGCCAGCGGCCGCCGCCTGGTCGGCCGCAAGATCGGCCTGACGTCGAAGGCTGTGCAGGCGCAGCTCGGCGTCGATCAACCCGACTTCGGCATGCTGTTCGACGACATGGCGATTGCCGACGGCGAAGAGATCGCCCTGTCGCGCACGCTGCAGCCAAAGGTCGAAGCCGAGATCGCCCTCGTGCTGGAACACGACCTGCCGTACGAGCGCCACACCATTGCCGACCTGATTCGTGCCACCGCCTACGCGTTGCCCGCCATCGAGATCGTCGGCAGCCGCATCGCCAACTGGGATATCCGCCTGACCGACACCGTGGCCGACAACGCCTCTAGCGGCCTGTTCGTGCTGGGCAACCGGCCGGTCAAGCTCGATGCGTTTGACGCCATCCAGTGCGGCATGGTGATGGAGCGCCGCGGTGATCAGGTCAGCGTGGGTGCTGGGGCAGCGTGCCTCGGCAACCCGCTGCACGCCGCACTGTGGCTGGCCAACACCATGACCCGTGTGAACGCGCCGCTCAAAGCCGGCGACATCGTGCTGACGGGCGCGCTCGGGCCGATGGTCGGCGTGGCGCCAGGCGATGTCTTCACTGCGCATATCGAAGGCCTCGGCAGCGTGAGCGCCTGTTTCTCCACCCAACCGGATTCCGCACAATGAAGGGCAACAAAAAGCAGGCCGTCGCCATCATCGGCTCCGGCAATATCGGCACCGATCTGATGATCAAGGTGCTACGCAGCGCCCTGCATCTGGAGATGGGCGCGATGGTCGGCATCGACCCCAACTCCGACGGGCTGGCACGCGCCGCCCGGTTGGGCGTGCCGACCACGGCCAAGGGCATCGAAGGGCTGGTCGCCATGCCCAACTTTGGCGACATCCGTATCGCGTTTGACGCGACCTCCGCTGGCGCGCATGCCCATCATGCAGAGGTGCTGCGTCAGCATGGCGTGCAGGTGATTGATCTGACACCGGCAGCCATCGGCCCCTTCGTCGTGCCGGTCGTGAACCTGTTCGAGCACGTGGAGGCCCCCAACGTGAACATGGTCACGTGCGGCGGCCAGGCGACGATTCCTATCGTGTATGCGGTCTCACGCGTGGCACCCGTGCATTACGCAGAGATCGTTGCCTCCATCGCCAGCCGCTCTGCCGGGCCTGGCACACGCGCCAATATTGACGAGTTCACGGAGACCACCTCCAAAGCCATCGAAACGGTGGGCGGTGCTGCACGCGGCAAGGCGATCATCGTGCTGAACCCGGCTGAGCCGCCGCTGATGATGCGCGACACCGTGTACTGCCTGACCGACGAAGACGCCGACACCACCGCCATTGCCGATTCGATCGAAGCCATGGTGGCCGCTGTCGCCAGCTATGTGCCGGGCTATCGCCTCAAGCAGGCCGTGCAGTTTGACCGCTACACCGCCGACAGCCCGCTCGCGCTACATGCGAACGACCGCCGCGCGGGGCTGAAGGTGAGTGTCTTCCTGGAAGTGGAGGGCGCCGCGCACTACCTGCCGTCGTACGCAGGCAACCTGGACATCATGACCTCGGCAGCGCTGGCCGCCGCCGAGCAGATCGCGGCAAGCCGCGCAGCCGCCTGATGGGAGATCGGCCATGACCAATAACACCAAGAAGATCTACGTCTCAGACGTGACGCTGCGCGACGGTATGCACGCGATCCGTCATCAGTATTCGCTGGAGCACGCTGTTGCCATTGCCCGCGCGCTGGACGATGCGGGTGTCGACAGCATTGAAGTGGCGCACGGCGACGGGCTGTCCGGCTCCAGCTTCAACTACGGCTTCGGCGCGCATACCGACCTGGAGTGGATTGCCGCCGTTGCCGGCGCCGTCAAGCGGGCCCGCGTGGCAACGCTGCTGCTGCCCGGCATCGGCACTGTGCATGACCTGCGTGCCGCCTACGATGCGGGCGCCCGCGTCGTGCGCATTGCCACCCACTGCACCGAGGCCGACATCTCGAAGCAGCACATCGAGTACGCGCGCTCGCTCGGCATGGACACGGTCGGCTTCCTGATGATGTCGCACATGACCACGCCGCAGGCACTGGGCGTACAGGCCAAGCTGATGGAAAGCTACGGTGCGCAATGCGTCTACGTGGTGGACTCCGGCGGCGCCCTGAGCATGCGCGATGTGGCTGAGCGCTTCGACGCACTCAAGGGCGTGCTCGACCCCGCCACGCAAACCGGCATGCACGCGCACCACAACCTCTCGCTGGGTGTGGCGAACTCCATCGTTGCGCTGGAGCATGGGTGCGACCGCGTGGATGCCTCGCTGACGGGCATGGGTGCGGGCGCCGGCAATGCACCGCTTGAGGTGTTCATTGCCGCGGTGGACCGCATGGGCCTGAACCACGGCTGCGACGTGAAGAAGCTGATCGACGCCGCAGAAGACATCGTGCGCCCGCTGCAAGAGCGCCCCGTGCGTGTGGACCGCGAAACGCTCGCGCTGGGCTATGCCGGTGTGTACTCCAGCTTCCTGCGGCATACCGAAGCGGCGGCGGCCAAGTACGGCTTGTCGGCGTTCGACATCATGGTCGAACTGGGCCGCCGCCGCATGGTGGGTGGCCAGGAAGACATGATCGTCGACGTGGCGCTCGACATGCTGAAGGCCCGTGCGTCGGACCGTGAGTCGGACCATAAGTCGGCCCAGCAATCGCCGAGCAAGGAGGCTGCATGACCGATCTCAACGCCGTTGCCGCACGCGTGGATGATGCCGCGCGCTACGCAGAGCCGATCGCCCAGTTGACCGATGACGCAGGTTTCTCGCTGGACGAAGCCTACGATATCCAACGCGCGTCGATTGAGCGCCGTATCCATCGCGGTGAAAGCATGGTCGGCGTCAAGCTGGGCTTCACCAGCCGGGCCAAGATGGTGCAGATGGGCGTCGACAGCCTGATCTGGGGCTGGTTGACCGACACGATGCTCGAAGAAGACGGTGGGCGCGTGCTGCTCGATCGCTTCATCCATCCGCGTGTCGAGCCCGAGGTCTGCTTCCTGACCAGCCGCGAGATTGACCGCCCGCTCACACTGCTGGAAGCCGCGAGCTATCTGGACGCCGTGGCACCCGCCATGGAGATCATCGATTCGCGCTACCGCAACTTCAAGTTCACGCTGGAAGACGTGGTGGCGGACAACTGCTCGTCGGCCGGGCTCGTCATCGGGCCGTGGACGCGCCGCTTTGACGGGTTGCGCAACGCGGGTGTGCTGATGCGCATGAACGGCCGCGCGGTGCAGGTGGGCTCGACCGCCGCAATTCTGGGCGACCCGCTGCGCTCGGTTGTGCAGGCCTCGCGCCTGATCTCGCAGAGCGGGCTGGTGCTGCCAGCGGGCTCACTCATCATGGCCGGCGCGGCCACGGCAGCCGAAGCGCTGCCGCGCGGCGCGCACGTGCAGTGCGTCGTCAACGGACTTAGCACCACGGAATTCACTACCTACTGAGCGTCATCGACATGACCACTGAAACCAATCCGCAAGGACGCCTCGTGGCTGGCAAGGCCAAACCGCGTGGCCGCTTTCCGCACATCACCCGCGCGGGCGATTTCCTGTTCGTCTCGGGCACCAGTTCGCGCCGTCCGGACAACACCATTGCCGGCGCTTCGGTCGATGCACTGGGCACGACCCAACTCGATATCCGTGAACAGACCCGCGTGGTGATCGAGAACATCCGCGACATCCTGCGCAGCGAAGGCGCGGACCTGTCCAACCTGGTCGAGATCACCTCGTTCCTGGTCAACATGAACGACTTCGCCGGATACAACGCGGTGTACGGGGAATACTTTGATGAGACCGGCCCGACCCGCACGACGGTGGCGGTGCACCAGTTGCCGCACCCGCATCTGGTGATCGAGATGAAGGCGATTGCCTACGCGCCGAAGCGATAACGAAAACTACGCTAGGCCCCAAGGAGCGAGACATGTTGACCTACGGAAAGCCGTTCAACTTCCAGAAGTGGATCGATGAACACGCCCATCTGCTCAAGCCGCCAGTCGGCAATCAGCAGGTGTGGCAGGACAGCGATTTCATCGTGACCGTGGTGGGTGGGCCGAACCACCGCACCGACTACCACGACGATCCGCTCGAAGAGTTTTTCTACCAGTTGCGCGGCAATGCGTATCTGAACCTGTGGATCGACGGCAAACAGGATCGTGTGGACCTGAAGGAGGGCGATGTCTTCCTGCTGCCACCGCACGTACGGCACTCGCCGCAGCGGCCCGAGGCGGGCAGTGTTTGCCTGGTGATCGAGCGCCAGCGCCCGGCGGGGCTGCTCGATGGTTTCGAGTGGTACTGCGATGCCTGCGGCCACCTTGTCCACCGCGTCGAGGTGCAGCTCAAGAGCATCGTGCGTGATTTGCCGCCGCTGTTCGAAGCGTTCTACGCGTCGGAAGACAAACGCCGCTGCCCGCAGTGCGGCCACATCCACCCAGGCAAGGCCGCCTGACGGTCTGGCGTTCCCTCACAAGCAATTGCAATTGACGATGACACTTCGAATCGACATGCATTCGCACTTCTTCCCGCCCATCACGCAGGAAGAAGCAGCAAGCCTCGATGCAGAACAAGCCCCGTGGCTGCGCATCGACGCCGACGGCGAGCGCGGCATGATCATGGCCGGTGAACGCGCGTTCCGCCCGGTCTACCGCGCCCTGTGGGACCCGGCCAAGCGCATCGAAGAGATGGACGCGCTTGGCGTGGACGTACAGCTCGTCTGCGCCACGCCGGTGATGTTCGGCTACGGCTACGACGGTGCCGCTGCGCACAACTGGGCCATGCGCATGAACGATCGCGCGCTCGAACTCTGCGCACATGCGCCCAAGCGCTTGAAGGCGCTGGCGCAGGTGCCGCTGCAGGACATCGACCTGGCGTGCCGCGAGGCGACGCGTGCGCATCGCTCAGGCCACCACGGCGTGCAGATCGGCAACCATCTCGGCCCGCGCGACCTGGACGACGCGCACCTCGTCACCTTCCTCACGCACTGCGCCAACGACGGCATTCCCGTGCTCGTGCACCCGTGGGACATGATGACCGACGGCCGCATGAAGAAGTGGATGCTGCCTTGGCTGGTGGCCATGCCGGCCGAGACGCAACTGAGCATGGTGTCGCTGATCCTCTCCGGCGCGTTTGAGCGGATTCCCAAGTCGCTCAAGCTGTGCTTTGCGCATGGCGGCGGCAGCTTCGCGTTCCTGCTCGGCCGCGTGCAGAACGCCTGGGAGCAGCGCGACATCGTGCGCGAAGACTGCCCGAATCCGCCCACCTCGTACCTCGACCGCTTCTACGTGGACAGTGCCGTGTTCGATCCGCGCGCATTGAGCCTGCTGGTCGACACCATGGGCGAAGACCGTGTGCTGCTGGGCTCCGACTATCCGTTCCCGCTGGGCGAACAGAAGATCGGCGACCTGGTGGCCAACCATGCGGAGCTGAGCGACACAGCCAAGGCCAAGATCCTGGGCGGCAACGCAGCGCGCTTCTTCGATCTTCCCGAAGCCGCCTGAACGGCAGCTCCCCGAACCTTTCAACACACAGCAACACACCATGACTTCGACGATCACTCGGGAGGCCTGCGCCGCACTGGACGCAGCCGACACGCTGGCCCATTGCCGCGCACGCTTCAACCTGCCTGCAGACACGATCTACCTGGACGGCAATTCGCTGGGCGCGATGCCCGCCAACGTGCCCGCCCGCATGAAGCAGGCGCTGGAGCAGGAGTGGGCCCACGGCCTCATCCGCTCGTGGAACGATGCCGACTGGTACCCCGCACCGCAGCGCACCGGCGACAAGATCGCCAAGCTGATCGGCGCAGGGCAGGGCGAAGTCATCGTCGCGGATTCCACCTCGGTGAACCTGTTCAAGGTGCTGGTGGCCGCCACCCGCATGCAGCCGGGCCGCCGCGTGATCCTGGCCGAGCGCACGAACTTCCCGACCGACGTGTACATCGCCAGCAGCGCTGCCGAGATGACCGGTTGCGAGCTACGCTGCGTCGATCCGGACGACGTACTGGCCAACATCGACGAGACCGTCGCCATCGTGTCGCTCACGCACGTGAACTACAAGACCGGCAAACGTTACGACATGGAAGCCGTGACGCGCCGCGCGCACGCAGTCGGCGCGCTGATCGTCTGGGACTTGTGCCACACCGCTGGCGCGATGCCCGTGCAACTGAACGCGTGCGAAGCCGATTTCGCTGTGGGCTGCGGCTACAAGTACCTGAACGGCGGCCCGGGCGCACCGGCCTTCGTGTTCGTCGCGTCGCGCCATCTGGCGGCAATCCGTCAACCGCTGACGGGCTGGCACGGCCACGCCAAGCCGTTTGAGTTCACGCACGACTACGCGCCGCATCCCGCCATCGACCGCATGCTGACGGGCACTGCACCGCAGCTCGGCGTGATTGCGCTGGAGAGCGCGCTTGATGCCTTTGACGGTGTGAACCTCGACACGCTGCGCGAGAAGAGCGTTGCGCTGGGCGACCTGTTCATCAAGCTGGCCGATCAGGAGCTTGCCGGGCTCGGTTGCGGGCTGGCCTCGCCGCGTGATGCGGACCAACGCGGCAGCCAGGTCTCGCTCACGCACGAAGAGGGCTACGCGATCATGCAGGCGCTGATCGACCGTAACGTGATCGGCGACTTCCGTGCACCCGATATCCTGCGCTTTGGCTTCGCGCCGCTCTACGTCCGCTACGTCGACATCTGGGACACCATCGCCGCGCTCAAGGACATCATCGCGACCGGCGCGTGGAACACCCCGGAATTCCGTACGCGCAAGTCCGTGACCTGAGCCTCAGCGTCGGACAGGTCGGCAATCCCACTACAAACAAGCAGCCGCACCTACGCGGTGCCGGCTGCAGCAAGGAGACATGCCGTGAGGCAACAACACGGATTCGACACGATCGTCGAGCGGGAGAAGGGGCTGCAGCGGGGCCTGTCCACCGCGCAGCTTTCGATGATTGCCATTGGCGGCGCCATCGGCACGGGCCTGTTCCTGGGCAGCGGGTTCGCCATTGGCTTTGCGGGGCCCAGCGTGCTGGTGAGCTATGCGATCGGCGCGCTGATCGCCTTGCTCCTGATGGGCTGCCTGGCCGAGATGACGGTCGCCCACCCCACGTCCGGTTCGTTCGGCGCGTATGCCGAGCACTACATTGGGCCGTGGGCCGGCTTCCTCGTCCGCTATGCGTACTGGTCGTCGATCGTGCTGGCGGTGGGCGCGGAGGTGACGGCCATCGCCGTGTACATGAAGTACTGGTTTCCAGCGGTGCCGGGCTGGTACTGGATCGTCGGGTTTTCGGCGGCGCTCATCGGCGTGAACGTGGTCAGCGTGAAGGTGTTCGGCGCGGTCGAGTATGTGTTCTCGATGCTCAAGATTGCGGCCATCGTCGGCTTCATCCTGCTGGGGGCGTACGTGGTGTTCAGCGCACCGGCCAGCTCGGGCATCGGCTTGGCGAACTACCAGGTGCAGGGCGGTTTCTTCCCGAAAGGCGCGTGGGGCACATGGGTGGCCGTGATCGTGTCGATCTTCAGCTACCTGAGCATCGAGATGATCGCCGTGGCCGCCGGAGAGGCGCGTGACCCGCACAAGGCCATCACGAGCGCCTTCCGCGCCACGATGATCCGGCTGGTGGTCTTCTACCTGCTGACGCTCGCGCTGATGCTGGCCATCGTGCCGTGGACGTCCGCCGGTGGTAACGAGAGCCCGTTCGTGAAAGTGATGGCAGCCACGTCCGTGCCGGGCGCCGCCGGGGTGTTCAATTTCGTGATCCTGGTGGCCGCGCTGTCGGCCATGAACAGCCAGCTCTACATCACCACGCGCATGATGTTCAGCCTGTCGCGCGCCGGTTACGCGCCCCAAGCGCTGGGCCGTCTGAACGCGAGCGGTGTGCCGACCGGGGCGTTGCTGCTGTCGGCGGTGGGCATTGCCGTGGCGACCGTGCTCAACGCGCTGTACCCGGAGAGCGCCTTCCTGCTGATGATGTCGGTGTCGATGTTTGGCGCGATGTTTACGTGGCTGATGATCTTCGTCACGCATCTGTTCTTCCGCCGGCAGCATCGCGGTCAGGTGCTCGCATTCCGCATGTGGGGGTTTCCCGTCACGTCGTTGCTGGGTGCGGCGCTGATGGCGGCGGCACTGGTTACGACCTACTTCACGGCGGAGTTCCGGATGACCCTGCTGTGCGGCGTGCCCTTCATGATCGCGCTGGCGGTGGTGTACAGCGTCTGGTATCGCAAACAAGCGCAGGTTGCCCAGGCTGTCACCTCTTCTTGATCGGGCGAATGTCCGCTATTCTCGCCAATCCCAACACTGACGGAGTCGTTCTTCATGTCGCTGACCTTTCTCGGCATTGCCGGCAGCCTGCGCCGCAAATCCACCAACCAGGGGCTGCTGCGTGCGGCATCCACACGCCTGCCTGAAGGCGTTGAAATGGAACTGGCCGATCTGCGTGATGTGCCGTTCTATAACGCAGATCTGACAGACAAGCCGGCTTCGGTACAGCGCGTGTTTCAGCAGCTGGAGCGCGCCGATGCACTCGTACTGGCTTGCCCTGAATACAACTATTCACTGGCGCCGGCGCTGAAGAACATTCTCGATTGGGCCTCGCGCGAACCCAACAACGCGCTGCTGGCCGGCAAGCCGGTGGCGATCCTGGGGGCGGGCGGTGGCATGGGCACGTCCCGCGCGCAATACCACCTGCGTCAGGTATGCGTGTACCTGGACCTGCATCCGCTGAACAAGCCGGAAGTGTTTGCGAACGCGTTTGCCGGTGGCTTTACGCCGGACGGCGATCTGACGGACGAACGCATTGCCGGCCTGATCACCGAACAGATGCAGGCGCTCGCCAATTGGACGACCAAGCACAAAGCTTGAGCACGGCCTTGATGTCGTTCACTCGCCGGCGCGCAGCGTACGGTTGCGCCCGGCGAGCGACCCCATCACGATCGACGCCAGCGCAATCGCGCTGAATAGCCAGCCGATCACGGCCCAACTGCCGGTCAGGTCGTGCAACACCCCCATCAGATACGGCCCCGCAGCGGCCATGGTGTAGCCGATGCCTTGCGTCATGGCTGACAGGCTGGCCGCCACCCGCGCATCGGCTGAGCGCAGCACGATCAGCGACAGCGCCACGCTGAAGTTGCCACCCTGGCCCAACCCCAGCAGTACCGCCCACCACCACAGCGTCGAGAGCGGCGCGCACAGGCAGCCGATCAGGCCGGCCCAGCACATCAGCATCATCAGCACGACGGCGGGGCGCTGGTCCCGCCCGAGCCGTGCCACAAACGGCCCGCCCAGCGCGGTGATGAGCTGCACAAGAATCGACACCGCCACCACCACGCCCGATTGCACGGCAGACAGCCCGCGGTCTTGCAGGATCACCGGCAGCCAGCCGAACACGCAATATGCCAGCGACGATTGCAGACCCATGTGCAGCGTCACCTGCCAGGCGATCGGCTTGTTCCAGAGCGACACGCGTTCGAGTCGCGCAGCCGACCCCTTGCCGTGTGCATGCCGCATGTGCGGCCACCAGCCGACAAAGGCCAGCAGCGCCGGCAACGCCCAGAATGCCAGTGCCGGTTGCCACCCACCCAGCCATGCGGAAAGTGGTGCGCTGGCGCCGGCCGCCACTGCCGCGCCAAAGCACAGCGCCATCGTGTAGACACCGGTCATCAGATCGGCCTGCCGCCCGAAGTCACGCTTGACGATGCCCGGCAGCAGGATGCCCGTCACGCCAATGCAGGCACCCGCCGCCAGCGTGCCGATGAAGAGCGGTGCGACGCCGCCCGCGCTGCGCAAGGCAATGCCGGCCGCCAACGCAATCAGCAAACCGCCCACCGCACGTTCCGCGCCGAAGCGTCGGGCTAGCACTGCGGCCGCCGGCGCGAAGAGGCCCAGGCACAGCACAGGCAATGTCGTCAGCAAGCCCGCCGTGGCGCCAGACAACCCTGTGCCAGCGGCTACCTGTTTGAGCACAGGTGACAGGCTGGACAACGCAGGCCGCAGGTTCACCCCCACCAGCACCAGCCCGACCACGAGCAGGATCAGCGCGCCGGCCGAGTTGTGCACGGTGGCGTTATGCGTGGCGGCAGGCGATTGCGGCGAATGCGGCGAGTGCGGTGATTGGGACATGGCAGGACAGGCGTGCGGGCAAGCTGCCGATTGTAGGGCGCGCGCCGGATTGGTGCTGGCGCGCCGCCCGATCCCAATGATGATGTTGCTGTTATTGCGTGCGGTCGATGCGTTTGGCAAGGTCAGCCAGCACATCGGCGGACGGCGAGCCGCGTTCGGTTGCTAGGGCCAGTGCGCGCCGCGTGAGTGCGGTGTATAGCGTTGCGTGATCGGCGCCGAGCGCGTCGAGTGCTTGGAGGTGCTTGTCGATGACGCCGCCATCGCCGCGTGAGACTGGGCCGGCCAGTGCGCCCGCCAGGCCGCGTGCACGAGCGGCGGCCAGGGTGCCGTCCACCAGCGGCCACATGGCCTCGACGGCGGCGTCGCGATTGATGCCCGCCGCCTGCCACAGTGTGGCCGCCTCATGCAGCGCGCACAGCAGGAAGCTGGCCGCGTAGTTGGCACCGGCGTGATACAGCGCACGTTGTCCGGGCCGCACCTTCAGCGGCGTGCAGCCGAGCCGTTGGGCGAGGTTCGCCAGTGCTGCGTCGTGCGGGGCGTCTGCCTCGATGGCAATGGATGCGCCGCCGAGGCGCTCCGCGTCGTCCGGCAAACCGGCAAAGAGGAAAAGGGGGTGAAAGCTGGCGGTATCCGCACCGGCCTGGCGGGCGGCGTCCAGCAGATCGCGCTCGCCCGCGCCGCTGCAATGGACCACAAGCTGCCCAGGGCGCCAGCGCACGCTTGCCGTGACGCGGGCAATCGCGTCATCCGGCACAGTGATGAAGACCCAGTCCGCCGCATCGGCCACACCTTGCGCATCGAGCGCCCTGGCACCCGTTGCCTGCGCCAGCCACGCAGCATTGGCGTGCGTGCGACTGGCCACCGCAGCGCTGTGTACGCCAGCGCGGTGTGCGCGCGTGGCCAACGCCCGCGCCAACCGCCCGGCGCCAATCCAGCCGATGGAAACGGGTGCTTCGATTGCTAAAGAGGACATACCTGGACCCCGCGTCAGAACGGGCGGATCATAAGCCCGCCGTCTCTTCGTATTCGCAATTAACCGCCGTGATTTTCTCCCAACCGTCAATGCGCGTGCAGGGAAGAGGGATACACCTAGTGATGAGCAACGCAAGCGCAGGCGCGCACTTCTCGCTGAGCATCGCCTGACCGCTTTTCGCGGGTTAGCTGAGCGTGCCGCAGGTGTGGGTGTCTCGCAGACGCTTGACTAGGCATAATCCCGGCTGCATTCCCGAAGGACAACATTCATGAAAACAGGTCGACGCGCTGGGGGCATGCCCTCCGGCGGTCTTGCCCAACGTTGTGCCCGATATGCACCGCTGATGCTGGCGATGCTGCTGGCCGGCTGCGCTGTCGGCCCCGACTACCGCACGCCGCAGCTGAAGGGCGCCGAAGCGCCGCAAGGCTGGCACGCCACACTGCCGCACCACGGCAGCCGCATGGCGCTCGCACGCTGGTGGGAGCAGTTTCACGACCCCGTGCTGACACAACTCGTTGAGCAGGCCGATACCACCAGCCCCACCATCGCCCAGGCGGTGGGGCGCATGCGCGAGGCGCGCGCAAGTGTCGCTACCAGCCGGGCGGCGTTTCTTCCGCAACTGAAAGGCAGCGGTTCGGCATCACGGCAGGGCGGATTCGGCAGCAGCGGGTTCGCCGGCGGCTCGGGCTTCGGCGGATTGCCTGGTGGCACTGTGAGCCCGACGCTGGGGCTGGGCACCATCACCACGCTGGCGGCGCAGGCCGATGCATCTTGGGAGATCGACCTGTTTGGTGGCAAGCGCCGCAGCCTGGAAGGTGCCGATGCACGGCTGACCGCCAGCGAGGCCGATTGGCACGATGCCCGCGTGACGCTCGCGGCAGAAGTCGCCAACACCTACCTGCAGCAGCGCGAGTGCGAAGCGCTGGTCGATATCGGTGCGACGACGCTCACTTCGCGGCAGGAAACCCTCACGCTGACCGAGCGCAAATTCCGCGCGGGTTTTGTCTCGCCGGCTGACTATGCGCAGGCGCAGGCCACCGTGGCCGATGCCGTCAACGCGCTGGAAAGCCAGCGGGCGCAATGCGCGCAGGGCATTGACAAGCTTGTCACGCTCACCGGCCTGAACCACGATGCGCTGAATACCCTGCTGGCCAAGGCGAACGCGCAGATCCCTGCACCGCCCGATGCCGGCGTGCCCGATGTGCCGGCGCAGGTGCTGTCGCAGCGGCCCGATGTGTCGTCGTCGGAACGTGCGGTGGCGTCGGCCAGTGCGGACATTGGCGTGGCGGTGGTAAGCCGGTTGCCGTCGCTCACGTTGGTGGGTTCCATCGGTATCAACGCATACCGCGTGAGCGGGCAGTCGTTGACGAGCAAGTCGTGGTCGTTTGGTCCCTCGCTGTCGCTGCCGATTTTCGAAGGCGGTGCGGGCGCGGCACGTGTGGAAACCGCACGTGCGCGTTACGACCAGGCGCTGGCAGCGTATCGCGGCAAGGTGCGCCAGGCTGTGCAGGAAGTTGAAGATGCGCTGGTGCGTCTCGATGCCGCTGACCGTCGCCTCGACGCTGCCACCACGGCTGACGCGCAATACACGAAGGTGCTGGAGGCGGCCAACGCACGCTATCGCCTGGGTGCCGGCAGCCTGCTGCAGCTTGAGGACGTGCGGCGTACGACGCTGCAGGCATCGCAGTCACTGGCAGCTGTGAAGCTCGAACGCGCGCAGGCGTGGGTCGCGCTGTACAAGGCCGCGGGTGGCGGCTGGCACGTGGACGAAGCCGGCGCTACCAACAACGCCCAATCGAATTCTTCCAAGTCTCCCGCGCCGGCCGCTCTGGCCCCAGCGCACAACGGAAACGCTTCATGACAGGACAACGTGTTTGGACGGCTGCGTCGATTATGTCGGCCCTGGTGCTGGCCGGTGTGCTTGCGGCGTGTGGCAAGGCTGCACCCGAGGGTCAGCAATCGGGCAAGGAACAGCCGGCGGTCAAGCCTGCGTTGACCGTGAACGTTGCGCATCTGGCGCAGCAGATGTGGCCGCGTGCAGCCACGGCCAGCGGTGCGGTGCAGGCGTGGCAGGAGGCCAGCATCGGTGCTGAAGTGGGCGGGTTGAAGCTGGCAGAGGTGCTCGTCAACGTGGGGGATGTCGTCAAACAGGGGCAACTGCTGGCGCGCCTGTCGGACGAGACGGTACGTGCCGACGTTGCCGCGCAACGCGCCGCACTGGCAGAGGCTGAAGCCTCCGCGGCGCAGGCCGCAGGTGAAGCCCGCCGCGCGCACGAGCTCGACAAGAGCGGCGCGATCAGCCAGCAGGATCTGGTGCAGTACGACACGCAGGCCAAGACGGCTGCGGCCAAGCTCGCGTCTGCGCGCGCGCAGTTTGACGGCCAGCAACTGCGGTTGCGCTATACGCGGGTGGTGGCGCCGGATGACGGTGTGATCAGCGCGCGTTCGGCCACGGTGGGTGCAGTCGTGTCGTCCGGCACCGAACTCTTCAAGCTGATCCGCAAGAACCGCCTGGAGTGGCGCGCCGAGATGCACGGGGATGTACTGCCGCGCGTGCAGCCCGGCCAGGCCGTGCGCCTGCGCCGCATGGATGGCGGCGTCGTCAACGGCCGCGTGCGCCAGATTGCCCCGACGGTGGATGCGAATACGCGCAATGGCCTCGTCTACGTCGATCTGCCGCCCGAAGCCGGCAGCACGGGTGTGAAGGCGGGTATGTATCTGTCGGGTGATGTGCTGCTGGGTGATGCACCGGCAAAAACGCTGCCCGAGACTGCGGTGTTCTCGCGCGATGGTTACGACTACACGATGGTGGTCGGCCCTCAGAACCGCGTGCGCCAGACCAAGGTTGTGCTCGGTCGTCGTCAGGGTGGTCAAGTGGAGGTCACGCAAGGCATTGGCCCGAACGACGCGGTGGTTGCCGCAGGCGCGGCGTTCCTGAGCGATGGCGATCTCGTGCGCGTGGCTGCGTCTGGCGCCCCCGCATCTGCGCCCGCCGCTGCCGGAGCCAAGCCATGAACTTCTCTGCCTGGGCGATCCGCAAGCCCATTCCGTCGATCCTGCTGTTCATCCTGATCACGGTGGCGGGGCTGGTGTCGTTCAAGATGCTGTCGATCCAGAACTTTCCGGACATCGACTTTCCCGCCGTGTCCGTGACGGCCAGCCTGCCGGGCGCCACGCCCACGCAGATGGAGACCGAGGTCACCCGCAAGATCGAAGACAGTATCGCCAGCATTGGCGCGATCAAGCACATCACGTCCACCATCAACGACGGCAGCTCGACCACGATGGTTGAGTTCCAGCTGGAGAAGGACGTGCAGGAAGCGGTGAACGACGTGCGCGACTCAGTCAGTCGCATTCGCGCGCAGTTGCCGTCCGACGTGCAGGAGCCGGTCATCTCGCGCGTGACGTTCGCCAGCCTGCCGGTGTTGACGTACGCCGTGGAAGCGTCGGACATGGACGCGGAGGATCTCTCCTGGTTTGTCGACAACATCGTCAACAAGCGGTTGCTGTCCGTGCGCGGCGTTGCCAAGGTCACGCGCCAGGGCGGGGTGGACCGCGAGGTGCGCGTGCAGCTCGACCCCGTGCGCCTGCAAGCATTGAACGTGACGGCGGCCGACATCAGCACGCAGGTGCGCGGCATGCAGCAGGAGGCGCCGGGTGGCCGCGGCAACATCGGCGGGCAGGAGCAGGCCGTGCGCACGCTCGGCACCGTGAAGAGCGCGCGTGAGCTGGCGCAGATGGACATTCCGCTGTCCGATGGGCGACGCGTCCGCCTGTCGGATGTGGCCGACGTACGCGACACGGCCGCCGAGCCGCGTCAGATGGCACTGTTCGACGGCAAACCCGTGGTGAGCTTCCAGGTGTTCCGCTCGCGCGGCGCCAGTGAGGTCTCGGTGGCCAAGGGCGTACGCGAGGCCATTGCCAAGCTGCAGGCCGAGCGCCCCAACGTGCATGTGACCGAGGTCTTCAATATGGTCAAGCCGGTGGCTGACTCGTACAAGGCATCGATGGATGCGCTGTACGAAGGCGCCATCCTGGCCGTGCTGGTGGTGTGGCTGTTCCTGCGCGACTGGCGGGCGACGTTCGTGTCGGCGGTGGCGTTGCCGCTGTCGATCATCCCCACGTTTGCCGCCATGCAGTTGCTGGATTTCACACTCAACGGCATCACGCTGCTGGCGCTCACGCTAGTGGTCGGGATTCTTGTCGACGATGCCATCGTGGAGGTGGAGAACATCGTGCGCCACCTGCGCGACGGCAAGAAACCGCTGGAGGCGGCGATGGAGGCCGCGCAGGAGATTGGCCTGGCGGTGATCGCCACCTCGCTCACGCTGGTGGCCGTGTTTCTGCCAACGGCCTTCATGGGCGGCATTTCGGGCAAGTTCTTCAAGCAGTTCGGGTGGACGGCCTCGCTGGCGGTGCTGGCGTCGTTGCTGGTGGCGCGCTTGCTGACGCCCATGATGGCGGCCTACATGCTCAAGCCGCAAAACGAGCCTAACCGCGACAGCTGGATCATGACGCGCTACCTGCAGGCGGCGCGCTGGTGCCTGGTGCACCCGTGGAAGACGGGCGGCATGGCGGCGGCATTCTTTGTTGTGTCGGTCGCCATCATTGGGTTGATTCCCGCCACCTTCCTGCCGCCGGAAGACTGGGCGCAACTGCAGATGACGGTGGAAAGCCCGCCCGGCAGCACCATCGCCCAGACGCGCGAGAACACTGAGCGCGTGCGCAAGATCGTGATGCAGCACAAGGAGGTCCGCCACGTCTATACGGCCATCGGCTCGGGCGTGATGGCCGGTGTGCCAGGCTCCAGCGGCGGCGAGGTGCGCAACGGTACGCTGACCATCTCGCTCACGGACAGGCATGACCGCAGCATCAAACAGCAAGCGGTGCAGCGCCAGTTGCGCGAGATGTTGGAGGGTGTGCCGGGCGTGCGTATTTCGTTTGGCGCCGTGGGCTCGGGTGAGCAACTGCAGGTGGTGCTGACCGGTGATGACCCCACCACGTTGCAGCAGTCCGCCCGCGATGTGATGCGCGATCTGCGCACCGTGCCGGGCCTGGGTGCGATCACGTCTTCAGCGAGTCTGTTGCGGCCCGAGATCATCATCCGCCCGGACTTTGCGCGTGCCGCGCAGCAAGGCGTGACCGCTGCCGCCATTGGCCAGGCCGTGCGCGTGGCGACGGCCGGTGACTATGACGTCAACCTGCCCAAGCTGAACCTGCCCGAGCGGCAGGTGTATATCCGCGTGGAGCTGGACCCGAAGGCGCGCAACCAGATCGAGACGATCCGCCAGTTGCGCGTGGCCGGACGCAACGGCGCGGTACCGCTGGAGAACATTGCCGACATCTCCATCGCCAGCGGCCCGGCGCAGATCGACCGCTATGACCGCAGCCGCAACATCACCATCAGCGTGGGGCTGGAGGGGCGTGCGCTGGGCGAGACCAACATGGCGGTGGAGGCGCTGCCATCCATCAAGAATCTGCCGCCGGGCGTGCGCCGCATTGCCTCGGGCGATGTGGAGGGCATGCAGGAGTTGTTCAGCAGCTTCTTCCTCGCCATGTTTGCGGGCGTGCTGTGCGTGTATGCGGTGCTGGTGCTGCTGTTCCACGACTTTACGCAGCCGGTGACGATTCTGGCGGCGCTGCCGCTGTCGGTGGGCGGTGCCTTCGGGTTGCTGGCGTTGTTTGGCTTCAGCCTGTCGCTGCCGGCGCTGATTGGCTTGCTGATGCTGATGGGCATCGTGACCAAGAACTCGATCCTGCTGGTGGAATACGCCATCGTGGCGCGGCGTGACATGGGCATGTCGCGCACCGACGCCATCATCGATGCGTGCCACAAGCGCGCTCGCCCCATCGTCATGACCACCGTGGCGATGACGGCCGGCATGGTGCCGATGGCGCTCGGCCTGGAAGGTGATGCGGGCTTTCGCGCGCCGATGGCGGTGGCGGTGATCGGTGGCCTGCTGACCTCCACGCTGCTGAGCCTGCTGGTGGTGCCGGTGGTGTTCGAAAAGGTGGATGACCTCAAGGAGTGGATGCTGCGCAAGTTCCGCAGCGCGCGCCACCATGGGCACGAGGGCGAGCCGGCGTCGGAGCACGGCCCGCGCTAGGTGTAGCATCGGGCGGTCTAACGTACCTCGCTGCGGAGACCGCCCATGCCCGATGCTGTGCTGTTTCAGACCGATGGCCCAGTCTGCACGATCCTGCTCAACCGGCCCGAGTGCCGTAACGCGGTAGATGGGCCGACCGCCGCCGCGCTGCTCGCCGCGTTCGAGCGCTTTGAAGCCGATGATGCGTTGCGCGTTGCGGTGCTTGGCGGCACCGGTGGGCACTTTTGCTCCGGGGCGGATCTCACCGCTGTGGGTGATCCTTCTAGACGCAATCATCTCGACCCAGATGGCGGGGCGCCTGGCCCAATGGGACCGTCACGCATGGTGTTGTCCAAGCCACTGATTGCAGCCGTGAGTGGCTATGCCGTGGCAGGTGGCCTTGAACTGGCGTTGCTGGCGGATATGCGCGTGGTCGAGCGCGATGCCGTGTTCGGTGTGTTCTGCCGCCGCTGGGGTGTGCCGCTCATCGATGGCGGTACGGTGCGTCTGCCGCGTATCGTCGGCATGGGGCGGGCGCTGGACATGATCCTGACCGGCCGCGCTGTACACGCCGAGGAGGCACTCGCCATGGGCCTTGCCAATCGCGTGGTCGATCCCGGTGAGTCGCTTGCCGTTGCGCAGCAACTCGCGCGGGACATTGCCGCGTTTCCGCAGCAATGCATGCTGGCCGATCGGGCATCGACCTATGCGCAGTGGGATCAGCCGCTGGCCAACGCGCTGCGTGAGGAGGGCGCACGCGGTACGCCGATGGTGTTTGCCGAAGGCGTGGCTGGCGCGGCGCGATTTGCCGGCGGGGCAGGCCGGCACGGGCAACCAGACACGGCAACCTGAGCACGTATGAAAAAAACGCCAATCGGCTTGCGTCGGTTGGCGTTTTTCTTTGGTATTGGCGCTGCTTAAGCCGTAGCCGCCTCCGCTTGCGCAGCCTTGCTGCCGGCATGCAGCGCCTTGGCATGCTTGGCACGCAGGCGGCGCGTGGCCTCCACCATGCCTTGCAGCGCCGCTTCCACTTCCGGCCAGCCACGCGTCTTCAGGCCGCAATCCGGGTTCACCCACAGGCGCTGCACGGGCACCACCTGGGCAGCCTTGTCGAGCAGCGCTTCCATTTCTTCCACACGCGGCACGCGCGGCGAGTGGATGTCGTACACGCCCGGGCCGATCTCGTTTGGGTAGGCAAATTCGCCAAATGCGTCCAACAACTCCATGTTCGAGCGCGAGGTCTCGATGGTGATCACATCGGCATCCATCGACGCGATGGCCGGCAGGATGTCGTTGAACTCCGAATAGCACATGTGCGTGTGGATCTGCGTGTCGTTGCGCACGCCTGAAGCCGACACGCGGAACGCACGCGCGGCCCATTCCAAGTAGCCCGGCACGTCGGCTGCTCGCAACGGAAGCCCTTCGCGGAACGCCGGTTCGTCGATCTGGATGGCCGCAATACCCGCGGTTTCCAGATCGCATACCTCATCGCGCAACGCCAGGGCGATCTGCAGTGCGGTTTGCTCACGCGGCTGGTCGTCGCGCACGAAGGACCACTGCAGCATCGTCACGGGGCCGGTCAGCATGCCCTTCATCGGCTTGGTGGTCAGGCTCTGCGCGTACTTGGACCACTCCACCGTCATCGGCTCGGGGCGGTACACATCGCCGTAGATGACGGGCGGCTTCACGCAGCGCGAGCCGTAGCTCTGCACCCAGCCGTTGGCGGTAAAGGCGTAGCCCCACAGCAGTTCGCCAAAGTACTCGACCATGTCGTTGCGTTCGGCTTCACCGTGCACGAGCATGTCCAGGCCCAGGGCTTCCTGGCGGCGCACGACGTTGGCGATCTCGGCGCGCATGCGTTCGAGGTAGTCCAGCGCAGGCAACTCGCCTCGCTTGTTCTGGGCGCGCGCTTGGCGAATCTCGGCCGTTTGCGGGAACGAGCCGATGGTGGTGGTCGGCAGCAGCGGCAGGTTCAGCCGTGCTTGTTGCGCTTGCGCGCGCGTGGGGTAGGGCGCGGCGCGTTCTGCATCTTGTGCGCCGATGGCAGCCACGCGTCGTTTGACGCTGGCGTTGTGTACGCGGCGCGATTGTGTGCGCGTGGCGATGGCGGCGCGGTTGTCATCGAGCGCACCTTGCACGGCAGCTTGGCCTTCGACCAGCGCAAGCTTGATCACGGCCAGTTCGTCCAGCTTTTGGCGCGCGAAGGCCAACCAGCCCTGGAGTTCGTCGTCGAGCCGGGTTTCTGCGGACAGGTCCACCGGCACGTGCAGCAGCGAGCAGCTCGGCGCAATCCACAGGCGTTCGCCAAAGGCTTCGGCCAGCGGCGCCACGCGCTCCAGCACGCGCGCCAGGTCCGTGCGCCAGATGTTGCGGCCATCGATCACGCCGATGGAGAGCACTTTGTCGGCCGGCCACGGCGCAAAGGCGGCAAGTTGCTCCGGTGCGCGCACGATATCCAGATGCACACCCGCCACCGGCAGTGACTTGATCAGCGCGGCGTGGTTTGAAGCGGCTTCAAAGTACGTGGCCAGCAGCAACTTCGGGCCGTTGGCTGCCGCCAGCGTTTGATAGGCCGGGCCAAACGCGCCGACCCAAGCCTGTGGCAGATCGAGCACCAAGGCGGGTTCGTCGATCTGCACCCATTCCACGTTCAACGAGGCCAGGCGCTGGAGCACGGTGGTGTAGGCCTGCAGCACTTGCGGCAGCAGCGCGAGCTTATCGGTCAGACCATTGCGTGCTTTGGACAGATGCAGGAACGTGACCGGCCCGATCAGTGCCACCTTCACGCGGTGGCCGGCGGCCTGTGCTTCGCGCACCTCGTCGAACAGCCATTCGGCCCCGGGCCCGAACTGCAGGTCGGGCGTGAGCTCCGGCACGAGGTAGTGGTAGTTGGTGTCGAACCACTTGGTCATTTCCATGGCGGCGTGGTCGGCATTGCCGCGTGCGAGCACGAACGATTGCGCCAGCGTCAGTTGTGCCGCGTCAAAGCCAAAGCGCGTGGGAACGGCGCCCAGCAGGGCGGCTGTCTGCAGCACCTGGTCGTACCAGGCGAAATCGCCCACGGTTACGAAATCCAGCCCGGCGTCGCGCTGGGCTGC
The DNA here is from genome assembly GCF_000442475.1 of Ralstonia sp. AU12-08. Classification (NCBI taxonomy): domain Bacteria; kingdom Pseudomonadati; phylum Pseudomonadota; class Betaproteobacteria; order Burkholderiales; family Burkholderiaceae; genus Ralstonia; species Ralstonia sp. AU12-08. The sequence goes on from NZ_ASZV01000010.1 coordinate 77,665, forward strand.
CCAGTGGCGCTGGCGCAATGCGCGGCCGGTGGCGCGCAGGTCGTCTTCCGCTGAGGCGCCTTTCCAGAATGATTCGAGTGCGAACTTCAACTCACGCTGTGCGCCGATGCGCGGGTAGCCGAGGGTATGGATGGTCGTCATAGGAGATGCGGGCGCCAATGTGCAGATCGATTTTCGAGTCCTGCGATGATGGGCGACGACATCACATGAATCAAATGATATTATTTTTGTATTCGTTGAATGAAATTCATATTTTGGGAATTGCACGGCCATGCTGGAAATCCGTCATCTACGTACCCTGATTGCCCTGGCTGATGGAGGCTCGGTGTCGCGGGCGGCCGAACGGCTGCACCTGACGCAATCGGCGCTGTCGCACCAGTTACGTGCGCTGGAATCGCACTATGGGCTGGCCGTCGTACGCCGCAAGGGGCAGACCGTGGAACTGAGCGAAGCCGGCGAGCGCCTGCTGGAGCTGGCTCAGAAAGTCGTCGCCGACATCCAGACCGCCGAGCGCGACCTGGAGCGCATCAAGGGCCGTGCAGCCGGCACGCTGCGCATTGCGCTGGAATGCCACACCTGCTTTGATTGGCTGATGCCGGTGATGGATGCCTTCCGCCAGCGTTGGCCCGAGGTGGAAATGGACCTCGTCTCCGGTTTTCATACCGATCCGCTCGCGCTGCTCAAAGATGGCCGCGCCGACGTCATCATCGGCTCCGACGCCAAGATGCGCCGGGGCGTGGTGTTTGCGCCGCTGTTCCGCTTCGAGATCCTGGCCGTGCTGCCGGTGGATCATCCGCTGCGCAACAAGAAGTGGCTGGAAGCGAAGGACTTTACTGACCAGACGCTCATCACATACCCCGTGCCGGAAGAGCGCATCGACCTGATCCGGCAGGTGCTGACGCCTGCCGGCATCGTATTCAATCGCCGCACGGCGGAGCTGACCATTGCCGTGCTGCAGCTTGTCGCCAGCCGCCGTGGGCTGGCAGCACTGCCCAGCTGGGGCATCAAGAACTACGTTGACTACGAATACGTGGTCGCCAAGCGCGTCGGCAAGGAGGGCGTGTGGAGCGACCTTTATGCCGCCATGACGCGCGACTATGCGCAGGCGCCGTTTGCGCAGGACTTTATCGAGACGGCCAAGTCGATTTGTTTTGCGCAGTTGCCGGGGTTGATGCCGTTGGAGGCGTAGTCAGGCGCGTTCTGTCTGGGGCAGGCGAGGCAGCTTGTCCTGCAAACCCGTTTTCAGAAAATCCAGCAAATGCCGCGTCGCTAGTGTCCGATAGCGGCTCGGCATGGCCAGCATGTAGAGCCGGCTGCCGAACACACTGAACCGATACCCCGGCAGCACGCGTTTGACGTGGCCCTCGCGCAAATCATCGGCGGCGGCGTAGTAGGGCAGGATGCCCAGCCCGTTGCCGGCGCGCACGGACGCTTGCAGGAACAGATAGTTGTCGGACGAAACGCCGGGGTCGAGTGTCACGTGCGTGCGCTCATCGCCCAGTTGCGCGGATAGGCGCAGCGGCTGCCCAACCGCCGGTGCGCTGACGATGGCGTGTTCGGCCAGCGCATCAAGCGTCTTCGGCGTGCCATGCACGGCCAGGTAATCAGGCGCGGCGCACAACACCCAGTCCACCTCATCGAGCAGCGTGGCGACCAGCGACTCGGGCGGGTTCGAGACGATGCGCAGCGCCACGTCCACGTCTTCGCCAATCAGGTCCGACACGCGGTTGTCGAAGCGCACATCCAGCCGGATGTCCGGATAAGCGCGCTTGAATGCCACCAGCAGCGGTGACACCAGCAGATGCCCCAGCCCCGTCGGGACCGACAGCCGCACGCTGCCCTGCAGCGATTTGCCCAGCGACGACACCAACGCATCGGCCGCCGCCATCTCCCGCAAGATGCTGCGCCCATGCTCGTAGATGCCGGCGCCGACTTCGGTCGGCTCCACGCGCCGGGTGGTCCGGCGCAGCAGTTGCACGCCCAGCGCCCGCTCGAAGGCCTTGAGTCGGTGGCTGACGTTTGAGCGCGTGGTCTGCAGCTTGCGTGCCGCCGCCGACAGGTTGCCCGCGTCGACAATTTCCACGAACAGCTTGAGTGCATTCAGGTCCATATCGGATCCATCCCGGTGGGCCATATTGGTGAAGTCGATTCGACATTCTGTTGATGTGGGACCTGATTGTCAAAACGCGCCAACCCGGTACCATCTCCCGGAATATCCAACAGGAGCCAAGCGACATGGCACTCGACGACGAATCCTTCGGTCTGCTGCAGCAATCGGTGCAGCGCTTCATTCAAGAACGGCTCGTGCCGGCGGAAAATTTCCTCGAAGAGGAGGACGACGTGCCGGCCGAGATCGTCGCCGACATGAAGGAGATGGGCCTGTTCGGCCTGTCGATTCCGGAAGAGCACGGCGGCATTGGCCTGTCGATGGCGCAGGAATGCGAGGTGGGGTACGACCTGGGCCACACGGCGCTGGCGTTCCGCTCGGTGTTTGGCACCAACGTCGGCATCGGCTCGCAGGGCATCCTGATGGACGGCACCGATGCGCAGAAGGCTGACTACCTGCCGCGCATCGCCAGCGGCGAACTGATCATCTCGTTTGCGCTGACGGAGCCGGGTGCCGGTTCGGATGCGGCATCGCTGCAGACGCGCGCCACGCTGGATGGTGATCACTACGTCATCAATGGCACCAAGCGCTTCATCACCAATGCGCCGCGCGCGGGGGCCTTCACGCTGATGGCGCGCACGGGTGGTGAGGGTGCAGGCGGCATTTCCGCCTTCATCGTGCCGGCCGATACGCCCGGCATCACGTTGGGCAAGCCCGACAAGAAGATGGGCCAGCGCGGCACCAAGACGTGCGATGTGGTGCTCGACAACGTGCGAGTGCCTGCTGCCAACATCATCGGCGGCGTGGCGGGGCGGGGCTTCAAGACCGCAATGAAGGTGCTCGATCGCGGCCGCCTGCATATCTCCTCGCTCGCATGCGGAATGGCGCATCGCTTGATTGCGGATGCCGTTGCCTACGCTAAGGAGCGAAAGCAGTTCGGCCAGCCGATCGCAGACTTTCAGCTGATCCAAGCCATGTTGGCCGATAGCCAGGCCGAGCTGTATGCCGGCATGTCGATGGTGCGCGACTGCGCCCGCCGCTACGACGCCAAGCCCGTCGGCAAGCAGGATCATGAAGTCAGCATGCTGGCTTCGTGCACCAAGATGTTCTGTACGGAAATGGTGGGCCGTGTGGCGGACCGCGCTGTGCAGATTCACGGTGGCGCGGGCTACATCGCCGAGTACAAGGCCGAGCGTTTCTACCGCGACGTGCGCCTGCTGCGCCTGTACGAGGGCACGACGCAGATCCAGCAGCTCATCATCGCCAAGAACCTATTGCGCGATTGAGCTGGCTCCAAGAATGGTTCCAAAGTTGGCTCTGTATTGGAGCCACGCTTTGGTTCAGAATGGGCAGGTTCCTACTTGATTTGTACGGCTGTTGCCGGAGTTGCCATGTACGTTCCCGCCCACTTTGAAGAATCGCGCACCGAGGCATTGCACGACCTGATTGCGCAGAACCCGTTTGGCTCTCTGGTCACGCACGGCAAGAGCGGGCTCGATGCGAACCACATTCCGTTTCTGCTGCTGCCCGAAGAGGGCAAGCTGGGCACGCTGCACGCGCACGTGGCGCGCGCTAACCCGGTCTGGCAGGACGTGGCCAACGGCGATGAGGTGATGGTCATCTTCCGCGCGGGCGATGCGTACATCTCACCCACGTGGTATCCCAGCAAGCATGAAGCCCACAAGCAGGTGCCGACGTGGAACTACCGCGTGGCACATGCGCATGGCCGCATCACGGTGCGTGACGATGAGCGTTTCGTCCGCGGCGTGGTGGCGCGCCTGACGCGCACGCATGAAGCATCGCAGCCCACGCCGTGGAAGATGTCCGATGCCCCGGCCGACTACACCGACGCGCTGCTCAAGATGATCGTCGGCATCGAGATCGAGATCACGCGCATCGAAGGCAAGCTCAAGCTGAGCCAGAACAAGGAGAAGCGGGATATTGTTGGCGCTGGCGAGGCGCTCAAGGCCAACGGTGAGCGCGTGATTAGCGACGCAATGCTGGCCTGCGCTGCCAACAAGGCGGAGTAAGAAGGCGTCGGGCAACGGACGCTTAATCCGTTGCCCTGGCGGTATTACTTTCCGCCGCGTGCCGGCAGGATTTCTCCGCGCACTTCACCAAAGCCCACGCGATAGCCATCGCCCTGGCACCAGCCGGTCATGGTGACTTCGTCACCGTCTTCCAGGAACGTGCGCGTGGTGCCCTGGGGTGTCCCATCCGCGAGGTCAAGCGGCTGCTTGCCGTTGAAGGTCAGCTCCAGCAGGCTGCCGTACGAATCGGGCGTGGTGCCGCTGATGGTGCCGGAGCCCATCAGATCGCCCACGCGCACGTTGCAGCCGGACACGGTGTGGTGCGCAAGCTGCTGCGCCATCGTCCAGTACATCGCGCGGAAGTTCGTGCGGGCGATGGTGGTGCGCTGGCCACCATGCGGACGCAGCGCCGTTTCCAGTGCGATGTCGTAAGCGTTCGGCTGGCTCTGGCGCAGGTACTCCAGCGGCTCGGGCGATTGCGCCGGGTTGGCCACGCGGAACGGCTCCAGCGCTTCCATCGTCACGATCCACGGCGAGATCGACGTGCCGAACCCCTTTGAGTTGAACGGGCCCAGCGGCACGTATTCCCATTGCTGGATGTCGCGTGCGCTCCAGTCGTTGAGTAGTACCACGCCAAACATGTGGTCCGGTGCGGCATCCACGGAAACCGGCTCGCCCAGCGCGCTCGGTTTGCCGACCACGAAGGCCATCTCCAGTTCGTAGTCGAGCTTGCGGCAGGCGGTGAAGATCGGGCGCGACTGGTCCGGCAGCTTGATCTGGCCCATCGGGCGGTGCAGCGGCGTGCCGCTCACCACCACCGAACTGGCGCGGCCGTTGTAGCCGATCGGGATTTCCAGCCAGTTGGGCAGCAGCGCGTTTTCCGGGTCACGGAACATGCGGCCGACGTTGGTGGCGTGTTCTTTGGAGGAATAGAAATCGGTGTAGCCGGGGATGTCGATCGGCAGGTGCATCACGGCGTGGGATTGCGGCACCAGTGCGCGGGCGTGCAGGGTGGCGTTGTCGCGTACGTGTGTGTCCGCCACGCTGAACAGCGCTTGCAGCTTCTTGCGGGTTTCGTGCCACACGGGCTTGCCCAGTGCGATGAAGGTGTTGAGCGTGCCGGTGCGGAAGGTGCCGCGTGTGGAGGCGGGCAGCAGGCCGGCGTCATCCAGTGCGCCGAGGTCGATCACCTGGTCGCCCAGGGCTACGCCGGCGCGCGGTGAGGGGTTCTCTTTGGTGGAGAAGATGCCGAAGGGCAGGTTTTCCAGGGGGAAGTGGGTGTCGGGGGTGTTGGCGGATTCGAGCCAGCTGAGTTGGCGTTTGGTCATGATGGGGGCGGTTTTTTGTTTGGTTGTCAGTTGTATGTTGACGCTGTCGGAGCATCCTCTGTTTCACCCCCTGCCGGGGGCGACTCACTTTCTTTGTCTTGCCAAAGAAAGTAAGCAAAGAAAGGCGCGCCCGAGATGGCGACCCATCCCTTGAATTTATGTCGCAGAGAGGGGAAGGGGAAAACTCGCTGCGCTCAGACAGTTCCCCTTCCTTTTTCCTCTCTGCAACAGAAATTCAAGGCGCCATCTAGGGCAGGGTACGGCCACACCTTCTGGGTGCTTGCCTTGGCGCCAAGGCGAATGCGGCGGATCGTGGGCTCTTAACGCTTGGTTGGGTCGAAATGCTTCTTCAGGCCTTGCCAGCATTCGAAGTACTTGGCTTGCAGTTGTGCGGATTCGGCCGCGAAGCGTGTCGGGCGGATGACTGCCGGCGTCTCGAACATGAAGGCCATCGTTGCGTCCACCTTGTGGGGCTTGGTGGTGTCACCGTTGCTGGCTTTCTCGAACGTGTCGGCATCGGGGCCGTGGCCGCTCATGCAGTTGTGCAGGCTGGCGCCGCCGGGTACGAAGCCTTCGGCTTTGGCGTCGTACACGCCCTGGATCAGGCCCATGAATTCGCTGGCGACGTTGCGGTGGAACCAGGGCGGGCGGAAGGTGTTTTCGGCCGCTAGCCAGCGCGGCGGGAAGATCACGAAGTCGATGGTGTCCACGCCCGGCGTGTCGGAGGGGCTTTGCAGCACCAGGAAGATCGACGGGTCCGGGTGGTCGTAGCTGATCGAGCCGATGGTGTTGAACAGGCGCAGGTCGTATTTGTACGGGGCGAAGTTGCCGTGCCAGGCCACCACGTCTAGCGGCGAGTGGCCGATCTTGGCGGTCCACAGGTTGCCCTGGAATTTGGCGACGAGTTCAAAGTCGCCCTCGCGGTCTTCGTACCAGGCGTGCGGGGTGAGGAAGTCACGCGGGTTGGCCAGGCCGTTGGAACCGATCACGCCCAGGTCGGGCAGGCGGAAGATCGCGCCGAAGTTCTCGCAGATGTAGCCGCGTGCCTCGCCATCGGGCAGCTCGACGCGGAAGCGCACGCCACGCGGCACGACAACAATTTCCAGCGGTTCGACGTCGACCACGCCCATCTCCGTCAGCAGGTGCAGGCGGCCTTGCTGCGGCACGATCAGCAGTTCACCGTCGGCGTTGTAGAAGAAGCGGTCGGTCATGTCCGCGTTGGCGGAGTACAGGTGGATGCCGCAGCCGGTTTGCGCGTCGGGGCCGCCATTGCCGGCAAAGGTGACGATACCGTCAACGAAATCCGTGCCGGCAGCGGGTGCGGGCAGCGGGTCCCAGCGCAGTTGATTTGGCGAGGGCGGAACCTCGTTGAAGTTGCTGTGGAAGCGCGTTTGAGCAATGGCTTCGAACGGCAGATGCACGGCGCCCGGGCGAATGCGGTACAGCCACGAGCGGCGGTTGTGCGCGCGCGGTGCGGTGAAGGCCGTGCCGGAGATCTGCTCGGCATACAGGCCATACGGCGCCTTCTGCGGCGAGTTCTGGCCGTGCGGCAGCGCGCCCGGCAGGGCTTCGGTGGCGAACTCGTTGCCGAAGCCGCTTTGGTAAGCGGGCCGGTCCAGCGACGCGGGGGTAAATGCGTTCTTGGCCGTCGGGGCGAGCATGTTCATGGTTGAAGTCCTCAGTTGGAGGGATGCGTCAGAAGAAAGCGTAGTCGTTACAGCGTCATCAGGCGGGTTTGCGCGCGGCAAAGCGTGCGGCGTCCGGGCCACTGGCGGCCAGCGTCAACGCCAGCACCATGCCGAACGACACCAGTGCCGGCACCGCTGCAGCGGAAAACAGCGCCGGGCCGCTCCACTGCATGGCAATCAGTTGTCCGCCGATCACCGGGCCGATGACCGAGCCGATGCGGCCCACGCCCAGGCTCCAGCCGATGCCAGTGGCGCGCAGTGTGGTCGGGTAATACGTGGCGGCCAGCGCATTCACGGCCGGTTGCCCGCCGACGATGCAGAAGCCCGCGACAAACACCACCGCCACCAGCACCGGCAACGCCGCCGCCACATGGCCGATCAGCGCAACGGTGGCGCAGGCAATCAGAAAGCACACGGCCAGCACGCGCACAAAGCCCAGCCGGTCGATCAGGCGGCCCAGCGTGAGGGTGCCGATCACACCGCCGACCTGCAGCGCGGTCGCCACCAGCACAGCGGTATCCGTCGGATAGCCCGCATCGCGGATCAGCGTCGGCAGCCAGTTCGACAGGAAGTACAGGTCGATCAGGTTCATGAAGTTGATGACCCACAGCACCAGCGTGACCTTGGCGCGGCCTTCGGTGAACAGGGCGGACACCGGCATGCCGCGAGCCGCCGCCTCGGGCACCACGAACTGCGTCTGTGCATTCACCTGCAATTGCGGGGCGAGCTTGCCCAGCCAGCGTGCAAGACGTTGATGGCGCGTTTGCGGGTCGCCCTTGAGCACGAGGTACTGGAGTGATTCCGGCAGCCACAGCACCATCATCACGCCAATGGCCAGCGGCACCAGGCCGCCCACCAGAAACACCGCATGCCAGCCGAAGCGCGACAGCAGCGCCGCGCTCACGAACCCGCCCAATGCCGCGCCCACGGTAAAGCCGCACGACACCAGCATCATCCACGTCACGCGCGAGCGCGCCGGGCTGAACTCACCGGCCAGCGCCATCGCGTTGGGCATGATGCAACCCAGCCCTAGACCGGTGATGAAGCGCAGCACGAGCAGCGCTTGTACTGTTTCCACCTGCGTGGTGGCCAGCATGCAGGCCGCAAAGAAGAACGTGGCGACAATCAGCACCGGCCGCCGCCCAAAGCGGTCGCCCAGCACGCCAAACACGAGCGAGCCGACCAGCATGCCGAACAGCCCCGCGCCGAACACCGGCCCGAGGCTCGCCTTGGTGATCCCCCAATCCTTGATGATGGCCGGCGCCACATAGCCCATGGCTTGCACGTCAAAGCCGTCGATGATCAGGCACAGCCCGCAGATGGCGAGCAGCAGTATCTGGAAGCCGCCGACTTTGCCCTGGTCGATCAGGCGGGCGAGGTCAACTGAGGCGGATGAGGCGGATGGCGCAGCGGGGGCAGGGCGCATGGTGGTCTCCGGTGGCGGCGTTGCCGCTCTGTTTTGGCTTTCTAGGTATGCGCGTATTGTCCGGATTGCGTGAAAATTTGGAATATCAATGCGAGAATGCATGCTATTGATATTGTGAATATTGAGGCGTCGAATGCTCAATCTGCGCGACGTGGACCTGAACCTGCTGGTGGTCTTTCAGGAAATCCTGCGTGAGAAGCGCATTTCTGTGGCGGCGGACCGGCTGGGCCTGTCGCAGCCGGCGGTGAGCAATGCTCTGGCCCGGCTGCGGCAGACCTTCGACGATGAGCTGTTCGTGCGCACCCCGCGCGGCATGATGCCAACCGCACTTGCCGAGCAATTGGCCGAGCCGGTCGCCATGGCGCTGGATACCTTGCAGCGGGCGCTGGGCCAGCGCACGCACTTTGAGGCGGCCAGCTCCACGCGCACCTTCACCATTGCCATGAGCGATGTCGGCGAGGTGTATTTCATGCCCGTGCTGGCGCAGCTGTGTGCCGAGCAGGCGCCCGGCGTGCGCATCGACACCCGGCGCGCCGGCGGTTTCGACATGAAGGCGGAGATGGAAGCGGGTGCCATCGACCTCGCCATCGGCGCGTTCGATGATCTGTCGGGCGAGAGCGTGTTCCAGCGTCGCCTGTTCCAGCAGGACTACGTGACGATGTTCCGGCGTGGCCATCCATTGGGGGCGGGCGAGCTCACGCTGGAGCGCTTTCGCACGGCGTCACATCTGGTGGTGGCGAGCTCAGCTAGCCCGTACAACGCCATTGGGCCGTTGCTGGACAAGGCGGGGATCACGCAATCCGCGCGTTTTTCGGTGCCGCACTTCGTGGCGGTGCCATACATCGTCAGCACCACAGATCTGGTGGTGACAGTGCCGCGCAAGCTGGCCGAGCGCGCGGCACCGCCGTTCGGACTGCAGTTCGTATCGCCGCCGCTCAAGCTGCCGGCGCTGCAAACCAACGTGTTCTGGCACCGGCGCTTCCATCAGGACGCCGGCAACCAGTGGTTGCGCAATCTGGTTGCGCAGCAGTTTGCTGAATTGGAGGGGTAACGCGAGTCATCTCCGCATCCATGGAGATGACTCGGCGGGCCGAATCAATCGGCGAGCTTGCCCTTGCCCATGACCTCCAGCATGCGCACCGTCAGGTACAGGCGCGGCACCACGCTGTCGAGGTCGGCCCATTCGTCTGACGAGTGCAGCCGGTCGCCAACGATGCCCATGCCGTCCAGCACGACGGGCTTGCCGCTGTTCGGGTGGTAGGCGAAGCCAGCATCGGTGCCGTAGCGCATGGCCACCGGCTTGATCGACTTGCCCAGCTCCTTGTAGATGCCATCAGCCGCAGTGGCCAAGCGGTCGCTGTCGGCATTCCGGCTGAACGGCGGGCGGCGGTTCTCTACCTTGACCTTGACCTCGGTGTCGGCAATCAGTTTTTTCTGGATGATCTTGTCGGCATCGGCCTGCACGCGCTGCACTTCGGCCACGTCGGCCATGCGCATGTCAGCGGTGGCGGAGGCCGCCTCGGGGATGATGTTGACGCGATCGCCCGAGCGCACCACCGTCCAGTTGACCGTGGTGCCCTTGGCTGGGTCGCCCAGATCCTTGAGCTGCACGATCTGGTTGGACAGTTCCAGTGCGGCGTTGCGGCCGGCTTCCGGCGCCGAGCCTGCGTGCGATGCACGGCCCTTGACGTCCAGATGCACATAGGCGATGCCGTTGGTGGCCACCGTCACCACGTCGGCCTCGGGCGGTTCATACACCAGCACGTAATCCTGATCGGCCGACAACTTGCTGATCAGGCTGCGTGAGCCGAGCGAGCTTTTTTCCTCATCGGGGTTGAACAGCACGGTCAGCGTTTTGTAGTCCTTGAAGCCGCGCGCGCGGGCGATCTCCAGCGCGTAGAGGATCATCAGCGCGCCGCCCTTGGCATCTGCCACGCCGGGGCCGGTGGCCTTGTTGCCGGTGATCTTGAACGGACGCTTGGCGGCCTCGCCGACACCGAAGACGGTGTCGTAGTGAATCATCAACATGATGTTCTGCGTGCCGGTGCCTTGCAGCTTGCCAATCACGGCCTTGCCTGCGGCCGGCGGCGCGGCAACGATCTCAACGCTGGCGCCGAGGTCTTTCAGATGTTGTGCGAGGATCGCCTCGACTTTCGCCAGCCCATTGGCATCGTCGGTGCCCGTGTCGATATTGACCAGCGTGGCCAGGTCTTTGACGAAGGCATCTTTGCGCTGTTGCGCGGCTTGGAGCAAGGCGCTATCGGCGTTGGCCGCCTGTGCGGGCTGTGCGAATGCGGTGGTGGAGGTGGCGCAGGCCAATGCTGCCGCCAGTGACATCAGTTGTCTCTTTTTCATCGCTGTTTGTTCTGATGGAGGGGGCGATTGTGAAACGGGTGCGTATCGCGCCGATCAACAATCGCGAGGAATTATCGCACTGGGTTTTCACAAGGTGTGCAGGAGGGGCGCTTGTTGGAGCGTCAAGCTTCCCGATCGGGTACTTACAGAGCACGACCCGCCGCCACGGGTTGGTTTGCAAGCATCGCGCGGCGAGCCCCCAAAACCTACCAGAATGATGTGCCCTGCACGGTTGACCAATCCGTCCTATCCTCTGCGCTGTTTCCAATGCGCGAGCCTGTGCTCGGCATTCAATCACCATGTACCGGAGTGGATCACATGCGCTACAACATGTTGGGACGGACAGGCCTGTTTGTGTCGGAACTGTGCCTTGGGACGATGACGTTCGGTGGCAATGATGGCATCTGGCAGCACATCGGGGATTTGCAGCAGGCGGATGCCGAACGGCTGATTGGCCGCTCGCTTGAGGCCGGGATCAATTTCATCGACACCGCGGATGTGTACGCGAACGGCGTGTCGGAGAAGATCACCGGGCAGGCGCTCAAGAACCTGAAGGTGTCGCGCGACAGCGTGGTCGTCGCCACCAAGGTGTTCGGCCAGACCGGCGAGGGCGCAAACGCACGTGGTGCGTCGCGCTATCACATCATGGATGGGGTGAAGGCAAGCCTGGCGCGCCTGCAGCTCGACCATATCGACCTGTATCAGATCCACGGCTTTGACCCGGCCACGCCCATTGAAGAAACGGTGCGTGCGCTCGACACGCTGGTGCAGCAGGGGCATGTGCGCTATGTCGGTGTATCGAACTGGGCGGCCTGGCAGATCGTCAAGGCGCTGGGCATTGCTGAGCGCCTGGGTTGTGCGCGCTTCGAAAGCCTGCAGGCGTACTACACCATCGCCGGCCGTGACCTGGAGCGCGAACTGGTGCCGATGCTCCAGAGCGAAGGTCTGGGTCTGATGGTGTGGAGCCCGTTGGCCGGTGGCCTGCTCAGCGGCAAGTACACCCGTGAGCAACAGGGCGAGCAGGGCAGCCGCCGCACGACGTTCGATTTCCCGCCGGTGGACCGCGAGCGCGCCTATACCTGCATCGATGCCATGCGCGTCATGGCTGATGCGCGCGGCGTGTCGGTCGCCCAGATTGCGCTGGCCTGGCTGCTGCACCAGCGCGTGGTGACCAGCGTGATCGTCGGTGCCAAAAAGGTCGAGCAGCTTGACGACAACATTGCCGCTACCCAGGTTGAGCTGACGGCGCAAGAGCTGGCGCAGCTCGATGGTCTGAGCAAACTCCCCGCCGAGTACCCCGGCTGGATGCTGGAGCGCCAGGGTGAATACCGGCGCGGCCAGCTTGCCGGTACGCGGCAGGCCGGTCGCTAAGCACCGGACGCCGGCTCGAACCGTTCGCCCTTGAACACACGGCGCGGGTTGCCGCGCTCCACCTGGTGATGAAGCGCGCGCCGGTCCGCACGTTGCGCGGCATGCGTCGCCGCATCATGGTCCGCCAACTTGTGGGCGAGCAGCAGCACGGCCAGCCGCTTGTTGGCGTGCTGGCTGCGTTCGGTCTGCACCTTCACGCTGATACCTGTTGCGATGTGCGTGGCGCGCACGGCGGATTCCGTCTTGTTCACATGCTGCCCACCCGGGCCGGACGAGCGCGTGGTCTCAAAGCGGATCTCGCCGGGTAGCGTTTCCGATGGCGCCGCGCAACGTGCCACGCCGAAGAACCAGTTCTTGCGTGCGTGCCGTGGGCCGTTTGTGCGATAGGGGCTGGGGCACGTCCATTGGATCGTGCCCTCCCATGCGCGCGCCACGACGTCTTCCGCATCGCCCTCCAAGCTGACCAGCGCGGAACGCAACGTGCCGGCACGTTCGCCGTCCTCCTGTTCCACCAGTTCGAGTTGAACGCCTGCGTCTGCGGATTCGCGTTGCAGGCGTGCAAGCGCTTTCGCGACCGCCAGTTCGCATTCCGCCGGCCCCTGCGCAGAAGAGAATTGCAGTAACACCATCAGCAGCACTCCCCACGCGTCTTGTAGGTCAGCACCGGGCGCAGGCGCGCGAGCACCTTCACCAGGCCAGCGTCCACCAGCGGTGCGATCACGCTGTCGATCGACTTGTAAGCTTCGGGTGCCTCTTCATAGATCAACTGCTTGTCTTCGCAGATGACGTGGCTACCGAGCTTGGTCCGGTTGAGTTGCGCTGGCGTGAAGCGGCGCACGAGGCGATCCTTACAGTCGCTGCGCATCCACTTGCGGCCCGCGCCGTGTGCGAGCGAGAACAGACCGTGCTCGCTCGGCAGCGGGGCGACGAGGTAGCTGTAGTCCCCACGCGAACCGGGGATGACGACCACACCCGCATCTGACGGCGTTGCGCCCTTGCGGTGCAGCCAGCCACGTTCACCATGGACCGTGGCCGGTGCGACAAAGTTGTGGTGTACATCGAGCAGGGGTTTGCCCTGCGCGTGCAGGCGGTTCAGCATGCGGCGTGCGATCAGCTCGCGGTTGGCCTTGGCAAAGTGCAGCGCTGTGTCATGGCGTTGCAGGTAGGCCGCACACGCCGGGTCGTCCTGCGACAGCCCGCTGTGGCCATGCGCACGAACTTGTTCCTCCAGAATCGCCTGGCCCAGCCCGCGCGAACCGCTGTGCGCCAGTAGCAGAAGCTGACGCGGGTTCAGCGAGAGTCCGGCCGCTTCGTCGTAGATGTCATCGACGCGCAGCAGTTCGGCAAAGTGGTTGCCGCCACCGATGGTGCCCAGTGCGGCATCAAAGCCGGTGTCCGCGGGAGCCAATGCCGCGACCAGTTCACGCCAGCTTTCGTCGAGCGGCGTATCGATGTTGCCAAGTCGCTTGTCGAGCTTGTCCAGGCTGACCTTGTTGGCATCGATATCCGTTGCCCACAGCGTCATGCCGCAGCCGATGTCACGGCCGATCAGCGCCGGATACAGGCGGCCGACTGAGAAGAACGCCGCGCCCACGGGGTAGCCGCGGCCCGGATGCAGGTCGGGCATGCCAGCCACATGGCGCATGCCGTCGAGTGCTTTGGTGGTTTGAAGTTGTCGGATCGCATCGCCTTCGATCCAGGTGTCGTCCGAGGCGATCAGGGTGCCGCCATCGAACAAATGCAAGATGCAATTGCCCATGAATATTCCATATCAGGTCTGAAAAAAAACGTCTGATGTGGCAGGCCGGGGCCCAGGGCAATGCGAAGACGCTGTGAGTTACAGCGCGAGAGATTCGATCAACCCAGGCGAGGGCCTGCAAAGGGGAAAGCAAGGTGACGCATGATTTTTTCCTCCTGTGCAAATTGGTTGATCGGTAAGCGGAGCGGATACTAGCACCGCACTTTGCGCAGTCGCAAGTGCGATGCCGTGCGAGTGTTGGATTGTTGAAACGCGATGGCGCTTACGCGGTGGTTGCGGGCAATGCCAGCCGCGCCGCTGCCAACGCCTCGCGCAACACGGCCATGTCGCCGATATGGTTAGCGAGCAGCAGGATGAGCTGCGCGTTGAGCATCGCGCTTTGCTCGTCGCTCAGGTTGCGGTGCGTGTCGATCAACGCCTCGTAGAAATCGTCGGGGCGGGGCAGGTTGGGTTGGGTGTTCAGCGGCATGGTGGTTGGCGTTGCGCTCAGGCGCTGGGTTCAGACGATTGCGGTGGCGCGCGGCGTTGCGGTGGATGCCGCCTGGCCGCATGCGCGAATCACGGCAGCCGTCAGCTTGGCAGGGTCGAGCGCGCGCCAGCGTGCGCAGACGTGCTGGTCCGGGCGGATCAGGTAGGTCGTGCCCGGCCGCGCGTCATAGCGTTGTGCGACAAGGCCGTCGACGTCTTCGAGCGCGGTCACGTTGGCCGAAACCGTGCCTTTGCCACCGGAAGGGAAGATCGCCAGCGTGGGTAGCGGTAGCACATCCACATGTTCGCCGGCACCGCAGAAGCGCAGCACGGTAAAGCCGTCGCGCATGTGGGAGAGCAGCCAGTCTGCGCGGCCATCGGCACCGCGTACCGGCGCGTCCAGGGCAACCGCCCCCGGCACCAGCGCGCTGGCAAACGGTGCATCATCGGGTGTCAGCAGCGGCGAGCCTTCGAGCACCGTCGGCATCGACAGCCGCCCGCTGTTGACCAGCGTGCGCGCAAACGGATAGTGCTTGGCCAGGCGCAGTGTGGCGTCGCGAAAGAGTCGGCTGACGGCGCTCTTGGGCGTGATGAAATCGGTCGAACGCGTGGAGTGACGGATGTTGTCGTCGGCGGCGAATTCGCGCTCGCTGGCGTAGGTGTCGAGCAACGTGTCGGGGGCGTCGCCATTGAGGACCATGCGCAGCTTCCACGCAAGGTTCTCAGCATCTTGCAGGCCGCTGTTGGCACCACGCGCGCCGAAGGGCGACACACGATGCGCCGCATCGCCAATGAACAGCACGCGGCCGTGGCGGAAGCGGTCCATGCGCTCACATGAGAACGTATAGACGCTGACCCATTCCAGTTCGAAATCGACGCCCTTGCCGAGCAGTGCGCGCACGCGTGGGATGACGCGTTCGGGTTGTTTCTCGGCCACCGGATCGGCGTCCCAGCCGAGCTGGAAGTCGATGCGCCAGACGTTGTCGGGCTGGTGGTGCAGCAGCACCGACTGGTTCGGGTGGAACGGCGGATCGAACCAGAACCAACGCTCGCTTGGGAACGGCGCGTCCATGCGCACATCGGCGATCAGGAAGCGATCCTTGAACGTCTGGCCGTGCGCTTCCAGCCCCATCATGTGGCGTACCGGGCTGCGCGAGCCATCGGCGGCGACCACGTATTGCGCGCGCTGCGTGTAGGTGCCGTCGGGCGTCTCGATGGTGAGCGTCACGCCATCGGCATCCTGTGTGAGGCCCGTCACCTTGTTCTTCCAGCGCAGCTCGATGTTGGGCAGCGCCTGGGCGCGTTCAGCGAGAAAGCCTTCGACGTAGTACTGCTGCAGGTTGATGAAGGCTGGGCGATGATGGCCCGCTTCGGGCAGCAGGTCGAAGCTGTAGAGCAGTTCGTTCTTGAGGTAGACCTTGCCAACGTTCCAGCTCACGCCCTTGTCGACCATGCAATCGCCGCAGCCAAGGCGGTCGAAGATCTCCAGCGAGCGCTTGGAAAAGCAGATGGCACGTGAGCCGGTGGACAGCGTGCAGTCGTCATCCACGACGACAACGGGCACGCCCTGTTGCGCCAGGTCGATGGCTGTGGCGAGGCCGACGGGCCCCGCGCCGACGATCACGATGGGGCGGGGCTCGGTCGCCGCGCCAGGCTGTTGTTCAGCGCACGGCGCGTACGCAAAAACGCGGTTCTGGAAATCGGGGTTCATGTCTCGCTCGCACCCGCGACGGTCCTGGCCGTCGCTTTGTTGGTGGAATCCGTTCACGGCAGGGGTGCCGCTATGTCAGTTCTGCAGTGCGGCCCACATTTCCTGATCGCGCTGGGCGGTCCAGATGCGCGGGTGTTTGATGCCGCTGGCTTCGTCAAAGGCGCGCGTCACGTCAAACGGCAGGCAGTGTTCGTAGATGAAGACGTGGCCGAACTTCGGGTCCATCGCGGCGCGGGTGTGCGCCATGGCGGCCTTGAGGTCCATCTTCTGCGCCACGGCTTCGCGGCCGCGTTCGAGCAGCGTCGAGACGAAATCGCGCGTGTAGGCGAGGCCTTTGTCGACTTCGGCCGGGTTGAGCAGCGCCGGGCCGCGGCCGGGCACCAGTTTGTCGGCACCTAGTGCACGCAGCGCATCCAGCGTGGCGGGCCACTCTTCGAGTTGCGCGTCACCGCAGTAGCAGGCGGCGTCGTATTCAACCAGGTCACCCGAGAACAGCACCTTCTGCGACGGAATCCACACCACGGTGTCGCCCTTCGTGTGGCCGGCGCCCAGGTGCAGGATCTTCACTTCCAGCTTGCCGAGGAACAGCGTCAGTTCACGCTCAAACACCAGCGTCGGCCAGGTCAGGCCAGGCACGGTTTCGACACCCGCGAACAGGCGCGGGAAGCGTTCGATTTCCGACTTCATATCCGCTTCGCCACGCTCGACGATCATCTCGTACGTGCCGCGGCTGGCGATGATGTTCTGCGCGCCTTCTGCAAAGTAGGCCGACGCGCCCAGCACGCGCACCGCGTGGTAGTGCGACAGCACCACGTGCTTGATCGGCTTGTCGGTGATGGCGCGGATGCGGGCGATCAGGTCTTGCGCCATCGCCGGGGTGGCGGTGGTGTCGACGATCAGCACCGAATCGTCGCCGATGATGACGCCCGAGTTTGGGTCGCCCTCGGCGGTGTAGGCGTAGGCGTTGGGAGAGAGCTGGGTGAAGGTGACTTGTTTGGCCTCGAGGTCGGCTTGCGAGGCGAAGGCTTTGGCCATTCTGTCACTCCTGTCGTAGTGAATTACGGTTGGGGGAATTTTCTTCGGTGGCGAAGCTGCCGTGAAAGCGCCGTTGGAGGCACGCAGATGTCAGGCAAGACCGAACGTTGGCCATCATAGACCGCACGGTTGGGTGGCGCGCCTAGGGTATACGTTGATTATGATTGGAATCATTGTTTCTACAATGCGTAAAAATTAAAACACCGCTAGCGGCGGCGGTCCGCATGCTACGCTCGCAGCACTTGTCGCCTCCGGCACCGCCCGGTGCACCCCAACTTGCGCCCCCCACGAGGACATGGAGACCACTGAAGTCGAAGACGATCTGCCACCCGATGGCGATGCTGACGATGCGCGCGCAAATCGCGACCGTTCTGGCATCCAGTCCATCGAGGTCGGCACGCAATTGCTGGTGGCGCTGACGCACGCCATGCGCGCGATGGCGCTGGGTGATCTGGCACGTGCGGCGGGCATGCATCCGTCCAAGGCGCATCGTTATCTGGTGAGCCTGCAGCGCGTGGGTGCTGTCTCGCAAGACCCGCTCACCGGCCGTTATGAGCTTGGGCCCTTTGCGCTGCGTCTGGGGTTGGCGAGCCTCAACCGCACCGATGCCATCGTTCGCACGCGGCCTTTGCTGGCTGGCATGCGTGACCAGACCGGCCACACCATCGGCATTGCTGTGTGGAGCGATCGCGGCCCAACCGTCGTGCACTGGGAAAAGGCTGGCGGCGCACCTGGGGTGAACCTGCGCATCGGTGACGTCATGCCGATGCTCAATTCCGCGACTGGGCGCCTGTTCGGTGCGTATCTGCCGATCGAGCAGACACTGCCGCTGGTCGAGCGCGAACTGCACGAGCGCGCCAGCGATGATCTGCCGGGTCTGCCGCGCTCGCTGACGGACTACTACCGTTTATGTGAAGACATCCGCCGGGAAGGAGCGTCGTGGGTCTCGGGCAGCCTGTTGCCCGGGGTGAGCGCGCTGTCATTACCGGTGTTTGGCGAGCGCGGGCAACTGGAGCTGGTACTCATCGCGCTGAACCTGCAGCCGCTCTTTCATGCGGAACGCGGCGGCGAACTGGAAGCCACGCTGCGGGCCTTCGTGACACAGCTTTCTGCCATGCTGCGAGTGCCAGCACCGGAACCGGCCAAGGCGGGCGCCCGTCGAGCCCGTGCGACGCGTTAGCGGTTCTTAGGGTTCTCGCCAATTTTATCCTTTCGTAAGAAATTTACTATCTCGTAACTCGTGGTGCCCCCTCGTGCGGCCGGCATGCCTGTGCGAATACCACGACACCAAGAACGAGGAGACTCATGGACTTGTCGATTGCCGCCATTCTGGCGCAGGACGGCGTGACATCAGGCGCGATCTACGCGCTCCTGGCATTGGCGCTCGTGCTGGTGTTTTCGGTCACGCGCGTGATCTTCATCCCGCAGGGGGAGTTCGTCGCCTATGGCGCGCTCACGCTGGCAGCCATTCAGGCCAACAAGGCGCCGCTGTCGGCGTCGATGCTCGTTGCCCTTGGCGTGCTGACCTTCCTCGTCGAGATGGGCCGCACGTTGTTGCAACCCGAATTGCGTCTGCATGCGTTGCGCACGGGCGCCATCTATGCAGGCAAATACTTAGTCTTTCCGGTTGCCGTGTATGCCGCGGCCAGCGTGCTCGCGCCGATGACGCTGCCGATGGCCGTGCAGGTGGCGCTCGCACTGCTGATCGTCATTCCGATGGGGCCGATGATCTACCGCCTGGCCTACGAGCCCCTGGCCGAAGCGAGCACGCTGGTGCTGCTGATCGTCTCGGTGGGCGTGCACTTTGCGATGGTGGGGCTGGGCCTCGTGATGTTCGGTGCAGAAGGTTCTCGCACCGATGCGTTTTCCGACGCGCGCTTTGATCTGGGCGCGCTCTCGGTGTCGGGCCAGAGCCTGTGGGTGGTAGCGGTGTCGGTGCTGATGATTGTGGCGCTGTACTTCTACTTTGGTCGCACGGTGTCAGGCAAGGCGCTGCGTGCGACGGCCGTGAACCGGCTCGGGGCGCGGCTCGTCGGTATCGGCACTACGCAAGCCGGGCGCTTGGCCTTTACGCTGGCCGCGGCGCTGGGCGCGCTGTGCGGCATCCTGATCGCGCCCCTCACCACGGTGTACTACGAATCCGGTTTCCTGATCGGCCTGAAGGGTTTCGTGGGTGCCATCGTCGGCGGGCTGGTCAGCTATCCGGTGGCTGCGCTGGGCGCGCTGCTGGTGGGGCTGCTTGAGTCGTATTCATCGTTCTGGGCGTCGGCGTTCAAGGAGGTGATCGTATTCACGCTCATCATCCCCGTGCTGTTGTGGCGGTCGCTCACCACCAAGCACGTCGAAGAAGAGGAGTAAGCCGATGAACACGCTCACCAAGTCTTCTGACCAGACCGGCCAGCGCGGCTGGTTCTCGCGCAACCGCGTGCTGACCGCCGTGTTTGTGGTTGTGCTGGCGCTGATCCCTGTGGTGCCAACGCCTGAGTTCTGGATCACGCTGTTGAATTACATCGGGCTCTATAGCCTTGTCGCGCTGGGTCTGGTGCTGCTCACGGGTGTGGGCGGGTTGACCTCGTTTGGGCAGGCTGCGTTTGTTGGCCTGGGTGCATACAGCACCGCCTATTTGACGACGCAGTACGGGCTGTCGCCGTGGCTCGGCTTGCTCGCCGGGCTGGTCATCACGGTGGTCTGCGCTTATGTGATCGGACTCATCACGATGCGCATGTCGGGCCACTACCTGCCGCTGGCGACGATTGCCTGGGGCCTTTCGTTGTTCTTCCTGTTCGGCAATCTGGAGTTTCTGGGCAAGTACGACGGGCTGAACGGCATTCCCGTGCTGAACGTGCTTGGCAAGCCTTTGCAGACCGGGCGCGAGATGTTCTACCTGATCTGGGCCGTGGTGGTGGTGGCCGTGCTGGCGGTGCAGAACCTGCTGAACTCGCGCCCAGGCCGCGCCATCCGCGCACTCAAGGGCGGCGGCACGATGGCCGAGGCGATGGGTGTGAACACGGCGTGGATGAAGGTGGTGATCTTCGTGTTTGCGGCGGTGCTGGCGTGCATCTCGGGCTTTCTCTATGCGCACTTGCAGCGCGCGGTCAACCCGACGCCGTTTGGCCTGAACTATGGCATCGAATACCTGTTCATGGCGGTGGTCGGTGGCGTGGGCCATGTGTGGGGTGCGGTGCTGGGTGCGGGCTTGCTGACCATCCTGAAGGACAGTCTGCAGAGCATCCTGCCGAAGCTGCTGGGCTCCAACGGCAACTTCGAGATCATCGTGTTCGGTGTGCTGCTGGTGCTGTTGTTGCAGCACGCCCGCGATGGCGTATGGCCGTTCATCCGCAAGCTGTTTCCGTCGGCACCGACGGCCCGCGCGCCGGAAGATGCGCCCGCGCTCAAGCAGCGCGAGAAACCGCAGGCTGGCGAGTTGATCCTCGACGTGCGTGCTGCGCGCAAGGAGTTCGGCGGTCTGGTTGCAGTGAATGACGTCAGCTTTCAGGTGAAAGCTGGCGAGATCATCGGCCTGATCGGCCCGAACGGTGCCGGCAAGTCGACCACCTTCAACCTTGTCACCGGCGTGCTGCCGGTCACTCGCGGCGAGGTGCTTTACCGAGGTGAACAGATCAGCGGCAAGCCCTCGCGCGAGATCGTCAAGCGCGGCATCGGCCGGACTTTCCAGCACGTGCAATTGCTGTCGGGCATGACCGTGCTGGAGAACGTGGCCATTGGCGCCCACCTGCGCGGCGACTTTGCGGCGCAGGGCGGGGTGCTTGCCAGTGTGGTGCGCATGAACCAGGCTGAAGAGCAGAAGCTGCTGTTCGAGGCGCGTCGCCAACTGGAGCGTGTGGGCCTGGCGGATTGCATGTATCAGGAAGCCGGCAGCCTGGCGCTTGGCCAGCAACGGATTCTGGAGATCGCCCGCGCGCTGTGCTGCGACCCGGCGCTGCTGTTGTTAGACGAGCCCGCCGCCGGCCTTCGCTACAAGGAGAAGCAGGCCCTGGCCGCGCTGCTCACCAAGCTGAAGGCCGAGGGCATGAGCGTGCTGCTGGTCGAGCATGACATGGATTTCGTCATGAATCTGACTGATCGGCTTGTCGTGATGGAATTCGGCACCAAGATCGCCGAAGGTTTGCCGCAGGAAGTGCAGCAGAACCCGGCGGTGCTGGAAGCCTATCTGGGCGGCGTGGAATAAGGAGAGCGCGCATGTCGATCATTCTCGAAGTGAAGGACCTGCACGTCCGCTACGGCAAGGTGGAAGCGCTGCACGGCGCCAACTTGAAGGTGGAGACCGGGCAGATCGTCACCGTCATCGGCCCGAACGGCGCGGGCAAATCGACCATGCTGGGCGCCATCATGGGCGCGCTGCCGACCACCGGTTCGGCCAATGGCGTGGTCTCGTATCTCGGCCACAACCTAACCGGGCTGCCGGTGGAAAAGCGCGTGGCGCGCGGCATGTGCCTAGTGCCGGAAAAGCGCGAGCTGTTCGCCACAATGAGCGTGGAAGACAACCTCGTGCTGGGCGCGTACCGCCGCAAGCGCGCGGGCGAGCGCAACTATCTGGATCAGATGGAAGTCGTCTACGACCTGTTCCCGCGCCTGAAGGAGCGTCGCGTGCAGGAAGCCGGCACGCTCTCCGGCGGCGAGCGCCAGATGCTGGCCGTGGGCCGTGCGTTGATGGCCAAACCGCAGTTGCTGATGCTGGACGAGCCGAGCCTTGGTCTTGCGCCGCTGATCGTGAAAGAGATCTTCCACATCATCAGTGATCTGCGCAAAACCGGCGTCGCAACGCTGCTGATCGAACAGAACGCGCGCGCCGCCCTGCAGGTGGCCGACTACGGCTATGTGCTGGAAACCGGGGACATGACGCTCGAAGGCCCAGCGCAGGAACTGGCCGTCAACCCGCGCGTGATCGAGACCTACCTGGGCCTGGCAAAGAAGGCAGCCTGAGTGCTGCCGGGCGCGGGATCAATCGTCGTAGTCGTCGCGACGATGGTGCTTGCGCCATTCGCGCTCACGCCAGCGCTGCTCGCGCCACTGCTGTTCCTGCCATGCGCGGGCACGCGGGTCTTCGTAGTAGCCGGGCGGCGCAACCACCACCGGCTGCGGAGCGACATAGACAGGCGGCGCGTAGTAAGCGGGCGGCGGAGGCGGTGCGTAGACGGGGGCAGGCGCATAGACCGGCGCAGGCGCGACGTACACCGGCCCCGGCACACCAATGCCGATATCAACATTCACTCGGGCCAGGGCAGCCTGGGACGACAGCGCCGCAATGGCGGCCAGCGCGCACAGCGCTAGGTTCTTTTGCATGATGGAAATCCTCGCTACGGCCGCACTGTAGTGGAACGGGGCGTGCGCAGTCTTACAGAAGATATACGGGTGTTACGAATTGTAATGGAGTGATGCGGCGAGCGCTCAGCGCAATGGGCGTTCCATCAGCTCAGCGTCGTCGCCGTAGACGCTGCGCAGCGCCGTCAACTGCGTGCTTTCCATGTGGGTGGACTGGTAGCCGAGGCGGCGCCAGAAGAGATCAGCGCCCTGCACTGCCACCAGGCGTGATTGACGCAGGCCCTTTGCCTGGGCGCTGGCGCACGCGGTTGCGTACAGTCGCTCGCCCAGGCGCTGGCCGCGGCCTGCCGGCGCAATGGCCATGTCATGCACGAACCAGAGTACGTCCGCTGCATCTGCCGCCGGCAGGGGGACGTGCAGTTTGGGTGGCGCCCATGCATGCCACGCATGCGAGAGCAGGTAGCCGACCACTGCGGCGCCATCCAGCGCGACCAGGCACATGGCCGGGCTGCGCGCCCAGCGGCTGGCGAGCGCATCGCCGGGTTCCAGGAACCCATCGCCGTAACACGCCTGCTGCACGGCCAGAATGCCAGGAAGATCGGTATCGGCAACAGGTCGGATGATGAGGTCGGACATGGCGGGCAAGGGTGGCCGGAAGCCTCCGGAAAACCCGCAAGTCTACCGGACGCTCCCGGCGCCTCATGCCGTTTGCGCATAACCCGGGCGCACAACGCTATTCGCGGTGCAGCCCACGTATCCTTTAGATTCCTTGGCAGGGCAGTCCCGCCCGCCTTGAATCTCTCCCGCCCAGCATGTCCCGAATCGTCTTCCTGAACGGCCACTATGTGCCCGCCGCCGAAGCCACCATCTCCATCATGGATCGCGGCTTCACCTTTGCCGATGGCATTTACGAAGTGACCGCCGTCGCGCGCGGCAAGCTCGTCGACAGCGATGCGCATCTCGCGCGCCTGACGCGCTCGCTGTCTGCCATCGACATCGAGAACCCATACAGCGAAGCCGAATGGACGCGCGTGTGCGAAGAACTGGTGGCGCGCAACGGCCTGGAAGAGGGTGTCGTCTACATGCAGGTCACGCGTGGCGTGGCCGAGCGCGACTTTGGCATTCCTGCGCAAATCACGCCGACAGCCGTGGCCTTCACCCAGGTCAAGACCATTGTCGACAGCCCGCTTGCACGCAAGGGCGCGACCGTGGTGACGGTGCCCGACCTGCGCTGGAAGCGTTGCGATATCAAGAGTGTCGGTCTGCTGCCGCAGGTGATGGCCAAGCAGATGGCCGCCGCAGCTGGCGCACATGAGGCCTGGATGACCGACGGCGACCGTGTGACCGAAGGCGCGTCGTCCACCGCCTTCATCATCACGGCAGACAAGCGACTGATTACGCGCCCGCTGTCGAACGCTGTACTGCCGGGCATCACGCGTGTGTCGATCCTGGCGCTGGCGCGCGAGCATGGTCTGACGCTGGAGGAGCGCACCTTCACCGTGCAGGAAGCCCAACAGGCGGCCGAGGCGTTCTACACCAGCGCGTCAACGTTTGTGATGCCCGTGGCGGCCATTGACGGCGTGAAGATCGGGAATGGCCAGCCCGGCCCGCTTACGCAGGCACTGCGCACGTTGTATCTGCGTTTTGCCGGTATCGAGGCCGCCGAGCCAGCCAACCAGTTGTGACCAACCAGATGTGACGAGAACGGTTGAGCTGACACGGTAGAATCGCCCGCTCAGTTTTTGCAGCAAGGCGAGACCACCCATGAAGACAGGAGGCTGGCGCCCGCAAGGTGCCATCGCGGCAACCCTATTGGTTGTTGCGCAGTGGGCAGCAATGCCCGCGTTTGCTCAAACCGTATCCACGTCGGCGGTTGCGCCGGCCATGTCCGCAACCCCGGCAACCCCCGCTGCATCCGCAGCGCCCGAGCGTGCGAGCGACGATGGTCGCTGGCGCCGCTTCGTAGGTGCCACCGGCGTGGTGTCGTACGTCGACAAGCAATCCGTCAAGCCAGAGGTAGAGGCGCAAGCCGGCACACCCACCGTGCATTTCAATCTGTTGCGCAACGTCCTGCCCGATTTCACGATCAAGACATCGGACGGCCAACCGATTCGTTCGTCGGTCAAGCAGGTGGTGCTCGACTGTGCGCAGCGGACCTACACGGTGATTGCGCAGACGCTCTACCGCACGCGTAACGCCAGTGGCAACCCGCTCTACCAGATCCGCTATGGCGAAGACGCGCAAAGCCGCTCGCTTCGCGCGGGCAGCGTGTTTGACTGGATTGCCGGGCGATTCTGCTCAGTGCAGCCGCACTGATACGCGAAAGCGCTTAGGCAGCGTTGATGCGCTGCCTCAGACCTGCACTTCTTCCTCCCGGCCCCGCGCATAGGGCTGTCGCTCCTGCTCGAGCTCCGGATATCGGTTTGTGGCGAAGCCCATGGCGGCTTCGTACGATCCGAACTGATTCGATTCTTCGGCCACGCCGTCGTTGACCAGAATCGCGTACCACTTCCCGTAGAGCGGTCCGTAGACCACCACTTTGCTTTTCATCGTCTTGTCCCTGTCTTTGTATCGATGACCGGACGTCGCGGTTCGCGCGAAGCCGGCGGCTCGGGCTGTCCGGGCGCCAGGTCATGGCGGGCCGTCAGCGGTGTTATTGGCGGACGATGATTGCAGTGAGATGCAGGCACGTCAACGTTTGCGTTGGGCGCAATCTTCTAATGCAAAACATTAAATATGTGCCGTAGCAGTTAAATTTTGTGAAATTGACATCGCCGATGTGTAGCTTCTAAGGTCCACGGGCGTGTTGTGCGCCGCACGACGTGGCGCCTGATGTGATGTCTGTTTGTTTGGTCAAGCAGACAAGCCCGTAAGACCTTCCGGAGAGTCGCTGCCCATGGATTGGATTCACACCGTGTTCAAAAGCGTGCCGGAGACGGCGCTCTTTCTGTCGCTTGCCATTGGCTACGCGGTCGGCAAGATCAACTTCGGCAAGTTTCAGATCGGCGGCGTGGGCGGCTCGCTGATTGCCGCGGTGCTGATCAGCCAGTTTGGCGTGACGATTGATTCTGGCGTGAAGAGCATCATGTTCGCGCTCTTCATCTACGCGGTCGGCTACGAAAGCGGGCCGCAGTTCTTTAGCTCCCTCAATCGCAGCACGCTGCGCGAGATCGCCATGGCGGTGTTTCTTGCGGTAAGCGGCCTAGTCACCATTCTTGTCTGCGGCAAGCTGTTCGGCTTCGACAAGGGGCTGACTGCGGGCATTGCGGCGGGCGGCATGACGCAGTCGGCCGTGATCGGCACGGCGGGCGATGCCTTGTCACGCATGGGCTTGCCGGCCGATGAGGTGGCACGCCTGCAGTCGAACGTGGCCATCGGCTACGCAGTAACGTACGTGTTCGGCAGCCTGGGCGCCATCATCATGTGCGTGAATATTCTGCCGCGCCTGATGGGGCGTGAGCTGCGCGACGATGCCAAGAAAGCCGAGCTTGAAATGGCCGGCGGCAAGCGTCCGCTGGAGCAGGGCGAGGTGGCGTCGCTGCCGGCGCTGGTCGGGCGCGTGTACGACGTGACCACGGGCGCGGGCAAGAGCGTGGCGGAAGTCGAAACCACGCTGGACGACGGCATCACCATCGAACGCGTCCTGCGCAACGGCGAGGAAATCGCCATCGAGCCGACGTTGAAGTTGCAGCGCGCTGACCGCGTTCTGCTGATCGGCCGTCGCGAAGCCGCCGCCAAGGCATGGACGCTGCTCGGCGATGAATCCGCCATGTCTTCCGACATGGACCAGCCGCTGCAGGTGCGCGACGTCGTGTTCACGCGCAAGGGCGCGAGCCACAAGACGCTGGGCGAACTCAAAGCACAGGCCACGCGCGACATGAAGCACGGCGTGTACATCGCGCGCATCACGCGCATGGGCAAGGCCGTGCCGCTGCTGGACGGCACCATCCTGCTGCATGGTGATGTCGTCACGCTGCACGGTGCACCGTCCGACATCAAGCGCGCGTCTGTCGAAGTCGGCTATCCCGTGCCGCCTGGCGACAAGACGGACTTCGTTTATCTCGGCCTGGGTGTGCTCGTCGGCCTGCTGATTGGCACGCTGGTGGCGAAGGTGGGCGGTATTCCGCTCACGCTGGGCAGTGGCGGCGGGGCGCTGCTCTCGGGGCTGGTGTTTGGCTGGCTGCGCGGCAAGCATCCGACCTTCGGCCAGTTGCCGAACGCGGCGTCGCAGATCCTCAAGGACATGGGCTTGGCCGCATTCGTCGCATGCGTGGGGCTGGGCTCCGGCGCGCAGGCGTGGGCGACGCTGCAGAAGAGCGGCGTGTCGATCTTCATTGCCGGCGTGATCGTCACGATGGTGCCGTTGATCCTGACCTACCTGTTCGGCCGCTACGTGCTCCGCTACGACAACGTTGCCGTGCTGGCGGGGGCACTGTCAGGCGCGCGTTCGGCCAACCCTGCGTTTGGCGGCGTGCTGGAGAAAGCCGAGAGCAGTGTGCCGACCATCCCCTTTGCCATTACCTACGCGCTGGCGAACGTGCTGCTGACCCTGCTGGGTCCGCTTGTGATCGCCTTCGCCTGAGCGTCTCCTCGGCCCGCCACCCGCGTGGTGGGCTGCCCTTCGCCAACGCCGCATCCACGGGAACCTGCGATGACTACCAATCCGACGCAAAAATCCAAGGAGCTGGAAGCCCTTGGGCAACTGAGCCCGTTTGAACTGAAGGACGTACTGATCCAGCTCGCGCAGAGCGATTCGCAACGCATCATGCTCAATGCCGGGCGCGGCAATCCAAACTTCCTGGCATTGGAGCCGCGCCACGGTTTCTTCCAGCTTGGCCTGTTCGCGCTGGAGGAGTCGGAGCGTTCGTTCTCGTTCCTGGCCGAGAAGATTGGCGGCATCCCGACCAAGCAAGGCTTTGAGGCGCGCTTTGAAAGCTTTGCACGCCGCAATGCAGATGTGCCTGGCGTGAAGTTTCTGCACCACGCCGTGTCGTACGTGCGCGATCAGCTTGGCCTCTCTGCCGAGGATTTTCTGGCGGAGATGGTGAACGGCATTCTCGGCTGCAACTACCCGGTGCCAGACCGCATGCTGAAGATCAGTGAGCAGATTGCCGCGCGCTATCTGAAGCAGGAAATGATCGGCAGTGCGCCGTTTGTCGGCCCGTTTGATCTGTTTGCCGTCGAGGGCGGTACAGCGGCGATGACGTATCTGTTCAGCACGCTCAAGGAGAACTTCCTGCTCAATGCCGGCGACAAGATTGCGCTGGGCATGCCGATCTTCACGCCTTACATCGAGATTCCGGAGCTCAACAGCTTCCAGCTTGTCGAGGTCAAGCTCAATGCAGACCCATTCAATGGCTGGCAATACACCGACGAAGAACTCGACAAGCTGCGCGACCCGAGCGTGAAGGCGTTCTTCCTGGTCAACCCCAGCAACCCGCCGTCGGTCAAGATCTCCAAAGACGGCTTGAAGAAGCTCAAGGCCATCATTGATGAGCGCCACAAGGCCGGTAACGATCTCATCATCCTGACCGACGACGTGTACGGCACGTTTGCGGATGACTTTGTCTCGCTGTTTGCGGTGGCGCCTTACAACACGATCCTCGTGTATTCGTACTCCAAGTACTTCGGTGCGACGGGTTGGCGCCTGGGCACCATCGCCACGCATGAGAAGAACGTGCTGGACGATAAGCTGGCCGCGCTGCCAGAAGACAAGCGCAAGATCCTGCACCAGCGCTATGCGTCCATCACGACCGAACCCGATCAACTCAAGTTCATTGATCGCCTGGTGGCGGACAGCCGTACCGTGGCGCTGAACCACACGGCAGGCTTGTCGACGCCGCAACAGGTGCAGATGGCGCTGTTCTCACTGTACGCGCTCATGGATCAGCCGGATGCCTACAAGGCCGCGGTCAAACGCCTGGTGCGCGGGCGCAAGGCTGCCCTGTACCAGGCCCTCGGCATCGAGTGCGATGCAGACGAGAACGACGTCGCGTACTACAACATCCTCGATGCCGAAGTCGTTGGCCGCAAGACCTATGGCGAGGCGTTCGTGCAGTGGTTCAAGACCAAGACCAAACCGGCGGATGTGCTGTTCCGCCTGGCCAAGGAGAGCGGCGTGGTGCTGCTGCCCGGCAATGGCTTTGGTGCACTCAACCCATCGGTGCGCGTGTCGCTGGCCAACTTGAACGAGCCGGACTACATCCGCATTGGCGCAACGCTGCAGCGCTTGCTGGAGGAGTATCACCAGCGCTGGCTGGATGAGGGCGGCAATTAACGCGTTTGCATGATCAGGCCGGCGCCAACGTGCCGGCCACACGGGCGCGTTGCAGTGCAGCGGGTTCGTTGCCCGATTCCACATAGTCGGCAAAGCGGCGGATGCAGTCTGCCACCCAGTCGGGCCGGCGCAGGGGCAGCCAGTGGCCGGCATCGATCTCGTGCCGCCAGTAGTGCGATACCCAGGCCTCCACGGCGCGGGTGACGGCGGGGCTCACGTAGCGATCCCGCGTCGGCACGATCAACTGCACGGGGGCATGCGGCGCGCGCGCCTGTGGGCGGGCCAGCCGCTCGCGAAAATTGGCGCGGTACATCCGTACGCCATTGCACGCATCGCGCACCAGTGACGGCCGTTGCGCCGCGCCGCGGATGCCCTCCGTCTTGCGCAGCCACCACGGCCATGCGCGCGCCATCCACAATCGCCAGGACCATTCGGGCACCAGCGGCAGGTGGAAAACCCCCACGTACCAAGACTGCAGCCGCTGCTTCCACACCGCGCGCTTGGCCGCCCAGGTGCCGGTGTTGAGCTGTGCCTGCATCCAGTGGCCGACGTGATCGAGGCACGGCCCCGAAATTGACGTGTACGAAGCGATGCGTCCGCGCAGCTTGTTCGTGGTGACTGATTCCCAGCTGTGGATCGAGCCCCAGTCGTGCCCGACCAGGTGGAACGCTTCTCCCGGCAGCAGCGCATCCGCCACCGCGGCGAGGTCATCGACGAACTGCGGGATACGGTAACCGGTGGTGTCGGCGGGGGCGTCGGACAGGCCCGCGCCGCGCACGTCGAAGGTGATGACGCGGCTATGGCGCGCCAGCGCATCGCGCACGCCATCCCAGACCGAACTGTCATCCGGATAGCCATGGACCAGGACGACCGCCGGTCGCAGCCGCGCAGCCTCATCCCTGGGCTGGGTCAGGCGCGCATGCAAACGCACGCCGCCCGAGCGGACGACATGGGAAGACTGCTGGATGGGCTGGGGAAGGCCGCGCGGTTGGCGCGAATCCGGATGCGCATCAGGGGGCGCGGGAGCGGTAGGCGTGGCCATCGGCGGGTCTCCATGTCGATCAAAAGTGACATTGATCGATGGCATGGTGGCGCCGCTATCTCGGTTTGGCAATGCGCAACTTCACCAACGTTGCATCGATGCACCGCCACAAAGAACGTAGCTTTTCGTGAAAAAGTTCCATAGAATGCGAACGCGAATTGTTCCTATTACCATTAATTGAGCGGCCTGAGTGAGCCTACAAGCCGCCGAGATCAGGGAAATGCAAGAAAAAAAAGAACGCGGAGGAGACGGCGCGCGCACTCGTCTGTTGGCGCGCGCGTCGTGGCGTGCAATGTGGATGGCAGCCTGCACCGTGCTGGTGACGGCCTGCGGCGGCGGGGATGGCGGGAGCAGTACAACGTCGTCGAGCACACCCTCAGCCAACGCCTTGTCGCCGATGGCGCAGGTGGGCAAGCAGATCTTCTTTGATCAGGCGCTCTCTGCCTCGGGCAAGCAGTCGTGCGCGTCGTGCCACGATGCCGCGCGCGGGTTTACTGATCCGAACAACCTGGCGGTCTCGTTTGGCGGCCCGAACCATGATCTGCCGGGCCTGCGCAATGCGCCGTCGCTGAACTACGCGTCGTACACGCCCAACTTCAAGATCGATGCGACCGGCAAGGCGTCTGGCGGCTTTTTCCGTGATGGACGTTCGCCGTCCTTGGCAGACCAGGCGCAGCAGCCGTTCACCAACCCGTTCGAGATGGCGAACGCTTCGGCTGAGGACGTATTCAAGACGCTGCTGACGCGCCCGTACCTCGACCAACTGACCGCGGTGTTCACCAAGGCCGGCATTCAGGACAGCGCGACAGCCATGCAGAGCATTGGACGGGCATTGGCGGCGTACCAGTCCGAAGACCCCAGCTTCCATACGTTCGACAGCAAATACGACGCGTACCTTGCGGGCAAGACCACGCTCTCGGATTCGGAAACGCGTGGCCTGCTGCTGTTCAACAACCCGACCAAGGGCAACTGCACTGCGTGCCACCTTTCGTCGAGAACGGGGACCACGCCCGCGCTGTTCACCGACTTCACCTACGACAACGTCGGCATCCCGCGCAACTGGAGCATTGCCGCCAACCAGGAAGGCACGACGCTGCCTTACGTGCCGAAGAACGGCGCGGCGCTGGGTGATCCGAACTACAGCTATTACGACCTCGGCATCTGTGGCCCGCTGCGCACGGACTTCCGCGCGGGTGGCTCGACCTGCGGCAAGTTCAAGGTGCCCACGCTGCGCAACATCGCGCTGACCGCGCCGTACTTCCACAACGGCGTGTTCCAGACGCTGGATCAGGTGGTCGCCTGGTACGTCACGCGCGATACCGATCCCGGCCGCTGGTACGTCAAGGCCGACGGCACGCCCGACGTGCCCTACAACGATCTGCCGGTTGCCTTTGACGGCAACGTGAACGTGGCGGAAGTGCCTTACAACCCGGCCAAGGCGCCATCGATGACGAACCAGGAGATGAGCGATCTCGTGCATTTCCTGTGCACGCTCACCGATGGGTTTGATCCGGCCAATCCGTCGGCCTACAACGTGCCGGCGCAATGCGGCTCCACCGCGACCAGCGTGGGCGCAGCACGTATCCAGACCGTTTCTGCCAGCGGAGCCACGCTGGTCAAGACGGCAATCAACAAATAAATCGATTCAAAGACCAGGGAGCGTCACAGCATGAAACGAATCGCCCGGGCTGCCATTCCGGCCGCCGCCGCCATTGCGATGATGGGGGCTGGCGCAGCCAATGCCGCCACTACTGCGCAACTTGAACAAAAGCTCGATGCGATGGCCGCGCAGATTGAAGCGCTCAAGGCCGAGCTGAAGGAAGTGAAGTCGCAGAACGCGACGCTGGCCACGCAGCAGCAGACGCAGGCCAAAGCCCAGGCACAGCAGACCGCAGCCCTGCAAGACGTGCAGCAGACCGTGCAGACGGCGCAATTGGCATCGACCAAACCGTCGCCGCTGGACAACCTCACGCTGTGGGGCTATGGCGAGATCAACTACAGCCGCCCGACCCGCCGCTCCGAAGACACCAAGATGGATTTGTCGCGCGCGGTGTTCGGCATCGGCTACAAGTTCAACGACAAGACGCGCTTCAACTCCGAGTTTGAAGTTGAGCACGCGATTGCATCGTCGTCCGATTCGGGCGAATTCGAGGTCGAGCAGTTCTACATTGACCACAAGCTGACCGACAAGATCGGCTTGAACGCCGGCCTGTTCCTGATCCCGGCGGGCTTCATCAACCGCAACCACGAGCCGACCAACTACTACGGCGTGCATCGCAATTTTGTCGAGACGCTGATCATCCCGAGTACGTGGCGCGAGGGTGGCCTGTCGTTGTACGGCGATACCGACTTCGGCCTGAATTGGAACGTGGGCCTGACGACGGGCCTGAACCTGGCCAAGTGGAACTTCAACCCGGAGAACCCGCTATTCAACTCCGCGCTGGAGATGCAGAACAACGGCGCGGGCCCGATGCAGCAGACGCACCAGGAACTGGGGCTGGCCAACGCGAAGAACCTGTCGCAGTACGTGGCGCTCAATTACTCGGGTATTCCGGGTGTGACGCTGGGCGGCTCGGTCTTCACAGGCAAGAGCAGCCGTGCGAGCACCGATGCCCCGCTGCCTGAACAGCGCGCCACACTGTACGAGGCGCACGCTCGCTGGACGCCGGGCAAGTGGGACCTGTCTGCCCTGTATGCGCGCGGCATGATCAGCAACACGGCTGCGGCCAACCAGTTGAACCCGGGCGCGGCCAACCCGATGCCGTCGGCGTTCTACGGCTGGTTCGTGCAAGGCGCTTATAACGTGTGGCAAAAGGGCGATTACCGTGTCACGCCATTCGTGCGTTACGAGCGCTACAACATGGGTGAGAAGTACGCAGGCTTGGTGCCGGGCTTTGTGGCACCGGCAGGCTGGCCGTCGCTGTCTGACACGGTCTACACCGTGGGCGCGAACTTCTACCTGAACCCGAACGTGGTGTTCAAGGTCGACTACCAGCGCTTCACCAAGAACCGCGATTTCTCGCGCGTGGACCTGGGCCTGGGCGTGTCGTTCTAAGAACCTGCTCACGATCCGACTGCGCGGCCCGATCTTGGCCCTGCGATGCTCACCGTACCCATGTACGGTTGCGCTTCTCGCGCCAACCTCGGGCCGCTCGCTACGGATCGTGAACAGGTTCTGAGTCGCCCCATTTTTTTGAGTGAACCGAAGGAGGCGCAAGCCATGCGTTATCAGCCAGTGCCCATCGTTCTCGTGTGTGCCGCCGCCATCGGTGCGCCGGGGGTGGTCGTCACGAACGCCTTTGCCGCAGACTATATGACTGCAGCAGAGGCCCAGAAATCGATCTTTCCCGATGCCACCAGCTTTGAGCCGGTGGCGCTTGCACTGTCGGTCGACCAGCTCAAGCAGTTGGCCGATCGCGCGGGTGGCCCGGCCAAGCCCGGCGCTTGGCGCGTCTGGCAGGCCAAGCAGGGCGACAAGGCGGTCGGCTACGTCGTCACCGACGCTGTCATCGGCAAGTTCGAGCTGATCAACTACGCCGTGGGCCTGAACCCGGCGGGCGAGATCAGCGGTGTCGAAATCCTCACCTATCGCGAAAGCCACGGCTATGAAGTCCGCAACAAGCCGTGGCGTGCGCAGTTCCTCGGCAAGTCGGCCAAGTCGGCGCTGCGTGTTGGGGATGACATCAACAACATCAGCGGAGCGACACTGTCGTGCACGCACCTGACCGACGGCATCCGGCGCATTGCAGTGATGGCGCAGCTGGCGCTGGTCAAGGGCTGAGCCCGCGATGGCGCCGGTAGTCTGCCGACGTGCGCGGCCGCTGCTCGGCACGTTGGTTGATGTGCAGGCCGAAGGGGCGGGTGCACAGGCGGCCGTAGCGGCGGCATTCGATGAGATTGCTGCCGTGCACGCGCTGCTGAGCTTTCACGCACCGGACAGCGAGCTGCAGTTGATCAACCGTGCGGCGCCCGGCGCACGGCCGCACATTGATCAACGAACGGTCACGGTGCTGCGCCTTGCCGCCGCGCTGTATGACGCATCGGCGCGCGCTTTCGATTGCCGTGTTGGCACGCGCGAGCAGTTGGCCGACACGCGTTTTCCTGTTGCCTTCGAGGGCGACATGCTCATCAAACAGACTGGCGCATCGATGGACTTGGGTGGCATCGCCAAGGGCTATGCCGTCGATCGCGCCATCGAGGTGATGCTGGCGCATGCCATTGAACGCGCAGTCGTCAATGCCGGTGGTGACTTGCGCCACTGCGGTGTACGGTCGATGGCGGTGCAGGTGCGCGACCCGCGCAATGCGGCGCATGTGGCCACGACGGTAATGCTCGACAATGCGGCGCTCGCCAGTTCCACTGCGGGTGGTTTGGGTGCGCATGCTGGCAGCGTGTCACGCATTCACGATGCCGATCGAACTCATCTCCCAGCGCTTGCCGGGGCAACCGTGCAGGCACCTACCTGCATGCTGGCTGATGCGTTGACCAAGATCGTGCTCGCCACAGGTGATGTCACGCATCCGCTTCTGAATCAGTACGGCGCGACGGTGGCCGTATACTCGCCGGGTTAACCGGTTGCCCAGTCCGTCATGTCTGCCTCTCCCCGTTTTACCCACCATCTGCGTGAAAGCGCCTTCCGCCTCAGCCGCCGTCGGCGCTGGATGGTGTATGGCGTGTTTGCCGTGCTGCTGGTGACAGGGCTGGTCTGGCTGGCGCTGCATTTTCTGGATGACGGCAGCGAGGGCGGCATGCTCGCGCTGGCCTGGAGCATGAAGCTGCACGGCGCGGCGGCCATGGCGGGTTTGTATCTGCTCGGCATGCTGTGGGGCCCGCATATCCGCAATGCATGGGTGCGACGGCGTAATCGCGCGGCGGGCGCGGTGTTCGGCACGCTGACTGCCGTGCTGGTGGTGACGGGCTATGCGCTGTACTACGTCAACGGCGAGCTGCCGCGCCAGGGTGCGGAGATCCTGCACTGGGTGGCCGGGGCGGTGGTGGGCATCGCCTTGTGGGTGCACATCGTGATTGGCCGCCGCAAGCGCCGTGCGGTGTCGACCTTCCAGATGTGAGGGTCAGACGGGCAACTCTGGCCCGTCTTGCAACAGTGGATTGGCCGCTGCGAATTCAGCCAGATGCTCCAGCAGTGCGCGCACCTTGCGCGGCAATTGCTGCTGTGGCCACACCGCATAGATGGTGCGCTGCGGCGTTTGCCATTCCGGCAGCACCCGGACCAGGCGGCCGGCTTCCAGCGCTGCATGGCACAGCGTGCGCGGGCAATACAGCAGACCCTGTCCCGCCTCTGCCAGCGAAGCCGCCAACTCGATATCGTTCACGTCGCATTGCCCTTGCGGCTGCATCTCGATGGTCTCCTTGCCATCCGGCGAGGTGAAGCGCCAAGTGGAAATGGGCGATGCCACAATCAGACGATGCATTTCCAACTCGTGCGGATGCGCCGGTGCGCCGTGCTCGGCCAGATAGGCGGGCGAGGCCACCAGCACGATCCCGATGACCCCCAGCCGGCGCTGCCGCAGCTTGGGGTCATCCTGCGGCCCGACACGGATGGCCAGGTCCGCACCATGCCGCCAGACATCTTCATTGCGATTGCTCAGCGACAGCTCCAGCCGGATCTCCGGCCACGCCGCCATGAAGCTCGCATAGGCTGGCCCCAGCAGCCCGCGTGACAGATTCAGCGGCGCCAGCACGCGCAGGGTGCCCTTGATCTGGTTGAGGTCGTCGTCGAGTGTTGCGGTGGCTTGCGTGAGGGCGGTCAGCAGCGGGCGGCACTGCTCGTAATAGAGCAGGCCTTCCGGCGTGGGCTTC
Source organism: Ralstonia sp. AU12-08 (assembly GCF_000442475.1). Classification (NCBI taxonomy): domain Bacteria; kingdom Pseudomonadati; phylum Pseudomonadota; class Betaproteobacteria; order Burkholderiales; family Burkholderiaceae; genus Ralstonia; species Ralstonia sp. AU12-08. The sequence goes on from NZ_ASZV01000010.1 coordinate 113,365, forward strand.
AGGCTGCGTGCGCTGCGTAGCAGGAGCTGGCAGCCGAGGGTGGCCTCCAGCTTCTGCAGACGCCGCGTCAAGGTAGCTGCAGGCAGATTGGCGTGGCGCGCAGCTGCCTGCAGGCTGCCGTGATCCACGATGGAAACGAAGAGGGCCAGGTCGTCAAACATGATTCCATTTTTGGAATTTAAGTTTCAATAAACATCTATAGTTTCTTGAAACGCGGTTGTATAGCATACCGTCAATCACATTTGATGGCTTTGCAAGGAGAACCGCCATGTCGATGCTTGTTTCGCTACCTACGCGCCTCCGTGTCACGTTTGCTTGGTTGATGTCCGGCCTGATGTCGTTGCTGATGACGGGCTGGATTGGCTGGATCAACGTCGGCTTCAGCGCAGACTTCGTCGCCCGCTGGGCGCATGCCTTCATGCTGGCCTGGCCAGCAGCATTCACCATCGTGCTCGTTGCCGCACCCACCGTGCAGCGCCTGACGCAACGCCTGGTGCTGCCGGATGCGCTGCAGCCCTGACTGAAAAAGAAATCGGCCCACCGGGAGGACGGTGGGCCGAAAGTTGACAGCAGGAAAGACCGACCAAAATCGGTGTGACACGCAGGTTGGCGGTATGCGGATGTTCCAATCGCAACGTCACCAACCCAATCGCGCATGACAACACTGACTCGGCAACCTTCGGTTGAACTCGCAGCGCGGATTCCCCAATCACGCTGCAAGCCCATCCTTGCCAAGCATTGCTGCCCGACGCGCCCTACCTGACACCCGACCGCCTCCACCTTGCACACTGGCGGAGTTCGTCGCCAAGCAGTGATTGCACTGTATGACCCGTCGGCTTTCGTCAAACTTTCGGAGGCGCTCAGGACTTACCCGCATGTGCGTGCCCCCGTGCGGCAGAATGGCAGCCCCATCACACGGACTGCTCACCATGCCCGCATCTGCCGAACTGCTGATCCGCCCCATCCGCCAAGACGACTACGACGCCTGGAAACCCCTCTGGGACGGCTACAACGCCTTCTACGGCCGGGCCGGGGAAACCGCCTTGCCCGACTTCGTCACGCAGACGACGTGGCAACGTTTCTTTGACGAGCATGAACCCGTCTATGCCATGGTCGCCGAGCGCGATGGCGCGTTGCTCGGCATCGTGCATTTCCTCTTCCATCGCAGCACGACGCAGGTGCAGATGACGTGTTATCTGCAGGATCTGTTCACGGTAGAGGCGGCACGCGGGCAGGGCGTGGGCCGCGCACTGATCGAAGCCGTCTACCAGCGCGCCGCAGAGGCCGGCCTGCCGCGCGTTTACTGGCAGACGCATGAGACCAACGCGACGGCGATGAAGCTCTACGACACGGTTGCGGAAAAATCGGGCTTTGTGGTCTACCGCAAGTTTCTGTAACGCCCGCGCGCTAGCCCGCCACGCGGAATACGCTGACCGCGCGCGCCAGCTCCTGCGCCTGCTCTTCCAGCGATTCCGCCGCGGCCGCGGCCTGTTCGACCAGCGCGGCGTTCTGCTGCGTCACCTGGTCCATCTGCGTGACGGCCTGGTTGACCTGCTCGATACCGCTGCTCTGTTCGGCCGAGGCGGCACTGATCTCGTCCATGATCTGCGTGACGCGCGCGATCGCTTGCACGATGCGCTCCATCGTGGCGCCCGCTTCGCTCACCAGCGTGGAACCCGTCGCCACGCGCTCGACGGATTCACCAATCAGCGCCTTGATCTCCTTGGCCGCCGCTGCGGAACGCTGCGCCAGCGTGCGCACCTCGCCCGCCACCACGGCAAAGCCGCGGCCTTGTTCGCCAGCACGTGCTGCTTCGACTGCCGCGTTGAGCGCGAGGATGTTGGTCTGGAACGCAATCCCTTCAATCACGCCGATGATGTCGACGATCTTGCGGCTGCTGTCGCTGATCTCGCCCATGGTGGACACCACACGCGCCACCACCTCGCCGCCCTGGCTGGCCGTGCTGGACGCATCGCCCGCAAGCGCGCTGGCATGGCGGGCGTTATCGGCGTTCTGACGCACGATGCCCGTGAGCTGCTCCATGCTCGATGCGGTTTCTTCCAGCGACGAAGCCTGTTCTTCCGTACGTTGCGACAAGTCTGCATTGCCTGCCGCAATCTGCTTGGAGGCCACGTTGATCTGCTCGATGCCGGACTGGATGCGCGCCACCGTGCCAGTCAGCGTGGATTGCATCGTATGCATGGCGTGCAGCAGGCTTGACCGGTCATCCGCACGCAGCGCAACCGGCACGCTCAGGTCGCCATCGGCAATCTGCGTGCAAACGGCGGCGGCATAGCCGGGCTCGCCACCCAGGCTGCGCTTGATGTTGCGGATCAGCGCCAGCATCAGCAGCGTCAGCAGCAGGCCGATGGTCAGCACGATGGCCGTGCCCTTGATTGCGTTGTCGCGCAGTACGGCGTCGATGTCGTCGATATAGGCGCCGGTATAGACGTGCCAATCCCAGTCGGGCAGGTACTGCGCGTACGTGAGTTTGGGGACCGGTTTCTCCGTGCCCGGGCGCGGAAATTCATATTCGATGAAGCCTGTGCCGACGCCGATGATGCGCTTGACCGCCTGCACGCCGGCTGGGTCGTTCAAGGTGTCGACGTGCTGGTTCTCAGAGGTGGGTTTGACCGGCAGCAGCCGAATCACCTGCCCAGAATCCATCACGCCGATATAGCCGGTCTTGCCAAAGCGGATGGGGCGCAGCGCTTCCAGCGCGGCCCGTTTGGCGTCGTCCACCGGCATGGTCTGTTTGGCCGCTCGATCCTGGTACGACTTGATGACGGCTGTGGCGCTTTCGATCTGGTGCTGCAGGTCCAGCCGTTTCTCGTTCAGCATGGTGGCGCGGTTGGCCAGCAGGCCGATCGCCAGCAGCGCGCTCAGGCTTACCCACAGCAGCGCTAGCGTCGCGTACAGCTTGGCGTTCAAGGTCAGTCGTTTCATGTGGTTGTTGTTGTCTCGTGCGTGTCTCCGTCGCATTTCGGCCAGCCGCCAGCCAGCCGCCCCTTGTGTGCGACGAATAGAGATACGGCAACCAGTTGCATATCTGAAGAGACGTCCCTCGAAAGAGGGAGGGCGTGCGCGCCGCATCTTTCCGGCTACACCAGCTAGCGCGTACGGGTATTGATGGGGATGGCTGCCGGTTTTGGCGCCGGCGTCCTGGGTAGGAGAGGAAGGAGGGGCGCTGTCGATTGATGCAGGGCTGGCCGACCTCGCCAAGACTGGTGCCCCACGCGCCATCCGGCCGATCGGCCGGCTTCTGGTGCACCAACTTTTCACAAAACCATAGGGTAATCCCGCATCTGCGATTTCGAAGACGCGGTCTATAGTGGCACCTGTGTTCCAGATATTAACAGACGTTTCATAGGTAAAACAAGCGAAACGTGATGGAGTCGACAAATATGCAGCCGCAATTCAACCCCGACCTCGCTCCGTGGGAGCCGATTTCTCCAAACAACGTCGCTGGCAAGGGCCGTGTTGAGCGCCCGGGCCACGTCGCCAATCTGGTGTGGCAGACGCGCGCTGCTGAGCCGACGCCCTATGAGAACCAACTGGCCGATTCGCTGGAAGCGGCGTTCCTGGGCGGCGCGCAAACGCCGGCCGACATCGTCGTCGTGCTGAACGAACGTGGCCCACGCAACGCCGCTGGCGGTGAGGTCTGGACGGAAGACACGTTCCTGGCCGAAATGCGCCGCCTGGGCGCCTGATCACCACACACGATTCGACGCCGTATTGCCCGCAGAGGCAGCCGGCGCAACCCCATCAAGCGAGGCAAGCAATGGAAGGCAACAAGGAAGCGCAGAAGGAAGCGCGCATCAACACCGGTCTGCGCAACTACTGGTATCCGGTGGCGGCGTCGTGGAACGTGAAGAACGCGCCGGTGGGCATCACCCGCCTGAGCCAGAACATCGTGCTGTGGCGTGATACCGCTGGCCAGGTGCATGCACTGGAAGACCGCTGCCCGCACCGTGGTGCACGCCTGTCGATGGGCTGGAACCTGGGTGATCACGTGGCCTGCTGGTACCACGGCGTTGAAGTGAACGGCCAAGGCACGGTCACGAGCGTGCCGGCTGTCGATGCTTGCCCGATGGAAGGCAAGACCTGCGTGCGCAGCTACCCGGTGCAGGAACGTGCCGGCGCCATCTTCCTGTGGTTTGGCGACAAGGCACCGTCTGAATACGACGATGCTGTCGGCACGCTGCGTTTGCCGGAAGAGCTGACCAACGACGAGCACAGCCACTTCCTCTGCTTCGCGCACTGGAACGTCAACTACCGCTACGCCATCGACAACGTCATGGATCCGATGCACGGTGCGTACCTGCATGCGGTATCGCACTCGATGGCCAGCGGCGAGAAGAAAGCCGTGATGGAAGTGGTCGAAACCGAGCACGGCATCATGTTCCAGAAGACCGGCCAGCGCGGCGTGAACTTCGATTGGACCGAGTTTGGCGAGACCGGCACGATGTGGCTGCGCCTGTCGATTCCGTATCAGCCGAAGGTGGGCCCCGGTGGCCCGTTCACCATCATCGGCATCACCACGCCGGTGGATGAAGAACACTGCATCGTCTACTTCTGGCGCACGCGTCACGTGCAAGGCTGGGAGCGCGACGTGTGGCGCTTCCTGTATCGCAATCGCCTGGAAGGCCTGCACTGGGACGTGCTCGAGCAGGACCGCGTGGTGCTCGAATCGATGGCGCCAGAGGCGCGCGACCACGAAACGCTGTATCAGCACGACATCGGCATCACGCGTATCCGCCGCCTGCTGGCGCGCCGCGCTGCCGCCGAACTGGCCGATGCGCCGGTCGCCATGCTCAAGCCCATTGCTTCGGAAGCCCAACATGCCTGAGCGCAATCCAGCCGCCGGGCTGCTGGTCGGCCGCAAGGTGCTCGTCACGGGCGCTGCACGCGGGCTGGGTCTGGCATTCGCCAAGTCCATCGCCGAAGCGGGTGGCGCGGTCGCGCTGGCGGACATTCTGGGCGAGCGTGTGCAGGAAGAGGCCGCAGCACTGCGTGCGGCCGGCTTCGAAGCCCATGGCTTCACGCTTGATCTGGGTGATCCCGCATCCATCCAGGCATGTGCTGCTGCGGCCGCACAGGCACTGGGCGGTCTCGATGGCCTCGTCAACAACGCGGCGATCACCAACTCGGGCGGGCGCGATGCATCGTCCATCGACGTCGACACCTGGGACCGCGTGATGAACGTCAACGTGCGCGGCACCTGGCTGATGACGACGGCCTGCCTGCCGGCGCTCAAGGCGTCGGGCCGTGGCGCGATCGTCAACCTATCGTCAGACACGCCGCTGTGGGGCGCGCCGAACCTGCTGGCCTACGTGGCCAGCAAGAGTGCGGTCATCGGCATGACCAAGTCATTGGCGCGCGAGTGCGGCGCAGACGGCATCACCGTCAACGCCATCGCGCCGGGCCTGACGCTGGTGGAAGCCACCGAATACGTGCCGGCGCATCGTCACGCGCTGTATCGCGACCAGCGCGCCATCTCGCGCGACCAAGTGCCCGGCGATGTCTGCGGCGCCGTGCTGTTCGCGTTGTCCGATCTTTCCCGATTCGTGACGGGCCAGACACTGGCCGTCAACGGCGGTTTTGTCATGCAGTAACGCAAGCACATTCTGCAACCACACACCATTCAGAAGAGGCATTCGATGAGCGATCTCTCCGAACAACAGCAAGTGCAGCGCACCTGGGACCGTCCTGAAGGCGCGTCGTTTGAAGACTGGATGAACAGCCGCGTGGCGCGTTTTGCCACCCGCCGTTACGACTGGGACGCTCTCAAGTTCCAGGCCGACTTCGACCCGAAATACCGCCGCGCTCAGATGCGCTACGTGGGCACAGGCGGCACGGGCGTTGCGGCGGACACCAACACGGTGCCGTCGGAGCACTTCACGTTCTCGACCATGGTCATCCCGGCCGGCCACGAAGGTCCGTCGCACCTGCACACTGATGTGGAAGAGGTGTTCTTCGTCATCCGCGGCAAGCTCAAGCTGGTCCTGGAGAAGGACGGCGAGCGCTTCGAGACCATCCTGACCGATCGCGACCTCGTTTCGGTGCCGCCCGGTGTGTACCGCGAAGAAATCAACATCGGCGACGAAGACGCGCTGATGTGCGTGATGCTCGGCGCCAAGAAGCCGATCACGCCGACGTATCCGCCCGAGCATCCGCTCACCAAGATCAAGCGTTGATGCCATGAGCACGCAGGCTGTCATGTCCTCCCACCCGTTCCGTGTTGCTGATGCACTTGCCGTGCTCGGCGCCGAGTTTGCCGAACACACCGTCGCAATCAACGAGCAAGGCGATCGCATTGGCTTTCGGCAATGGGGTGAGCGCGGGCCGGTGGTGGTGCTGTTGCACGGCATCAGTTCCAGCGCCGCGTCATGGCTGCCTTGCGCGCAAGTCCTTTCGCAAACCATGCGCGTGTTCGCGTGGGATGCGCCGGGCTACGGCAACTCCACGCCGCTGCAAACGCTGGCTCCCTGCGCTGCTGACTATGCAGTGCGCCTGCGCGCTTGGCTGGCCGCTCTGCATGTGAAGCCGGATGTGATTGTTGGGCATTCGCTGGGCGCGCTGATGGCGTCTGCCTATGTGGCCGAAGCGCCGGCGGCGATGCAAGTGCGCAACTTGCTGCTGCTGAACCCCGCACAGGGCTACGGCCAACCAGGGAGGGAGGCGCAGTCGCGCACCATGCTGGCGCAGCGTCTGGCAACGCTCGAAAAGCTTGGCATCGACGGCATGGCGGAATCGCGCCACGCGCATTTGCTTCGACCCGATGCGAGCAACGAAGAGCGCGCCTGGGTGCGCTGGAACATGAAGCGCCTGAACGATGGGGGCTACCGCCAGGCGGTGGCCATGCTCAGCGGCGACGACATTGGCGCCTATCTGCGCAAGCGCCCGGCATCGACACCCGCCCGCGTGGCCTGTGGCGATGTTGACGGCATCACGCCGCCGCAAGGCTGCGAAGCCTTGGCCGAGACGTTCGATCTGCCGTTCGCGCTCTTACCGTCTGCCGGACACGCTTCCTATATCGATGCACCTGAAGCGGTTGCAGGCTGGATCGAACAAGCCGTCCTCTCTCAATCCCGAAACGCGTAAGCGTCAACACGTATGAGCAACGACCTCATCTCCGAAGACGTGCAGGAAAAGTACATCGTCCCCGGGCTCGAACGCGGCCTGCGCCTGCTGTGCGAGTTCAGCCACAAAGATCGCGTGCTGTCTGCACCGGAACTGGCGCGCCGGCTGAAGGTGCCGCGCTCGACTGTGTTCCGTTTGCTCACCACGCTCGAAGTCATGGGCTTTGTGGAGCGTGTCGACGGTGGCCGTGATTTCCGCCTCGGCATGGCGGTGCTGCGCCTGGGCTTTGAATACCTTGCCTCGCTGGAGCTGACCGAGCTGGGCCGTCCGCTGCTCGATCGCCTGCGCGATGAAATCCACTACCCGTGCAACCTCGTGGTGCGCGATGGCCGCTCGATCGTCTATGTGGCGAAATCGGTGGCGCCCACGCCGTTCACGAGCTCCGTCAATGTCGGCACGCGCCTGCCTGCGCATGCCACCGTGCTGGGCCGCGTGCTGCTGGCGGATCTGTCACTGGCTGAGTTGCGCCAGCTCTATCCAGAGCCGCAGCTGGAAGTGTTTTCTGCCAACACGCCGCGCACGGTGGAAGAGCTGTTCGAGATGGTCCAGCGCGACCGTGACCACGGCTACGTACTGCAAGAGGGCTTCTTCGAAGCCAACATCTCCACAATCGCCGCACCCGTGCTGGACCGCGGCGGCAAGGTGGTCGCCGCGCTCGGCACGACGATCCCGTCGCCGCGCATCGAGCCCGCCCAACTGGACACGATGATCGACAAGGTGCGCGCCGCCGCCGGTGAGTTGTCGTACCTGCTGGACTATCGCCCCGCCAGCGGCAAGGTCGTCAACCTGTTCCGGGAATGACCATGCCGATGATCGACCTGACAGGCAAGACCGCTGTGGTGACCGGGGGCTCCTCTGGCATCGGCCTCGCCACCGTTGAACTGCTGCTGGAAGCCGGTGCCGCTGTGGCGCTGTGCGGCCGCAATGCAGAACGTCTTGCACAAGCTGAACAACACCTGCGCAGCCGATTCCCGAGCGCAAAACTGTTCGCCGCAACGTGCGACGTGCTCGATGCCGCGCAGATGGCCGCGTTTGCCGATGCGGTGGAGCAGGAGCTTGGCCCCATCGACATGCTGGTCAACAACGCCGGGCAGGGTCGTGTCTCGACGTTTGCCGACACCGACGATGCCGCGTGGACGCAGGAGCTGCATCTCAAGTTCTTCTCCGTCATCCACCCGACGCGTGCGTTCATGCCGCAACTGGAGCGCTCGGCGCACGGTGCGATCGTCTGCGTGAATTCGCTGCTCGCGCAGCAGCCTGAGCCGCACATGGTCGCCACGTCGGCGGCGCGGGCGGGCGTGCTGAACCTGGTGCGCTCGATGGCCACCGAGTTTGCGCCGAAGGGCGTGCGCGTCAACGGCATCCTGATCGGCCTGGTTGAGTCCGGCCAATGGCGGCGTCGCTTCGAGGCTCGTCCCGAAGAAGACCGTCAGCTTGACTGGGCCGCGTGGACGCGCCGCCTGGCCGCGCAAAAACATATTCCCCTTGGCCGCCTGGGCCTGCCAGAAGAAGCAGCCCGCGCCATTCTGTTCCTTGCCTCGCCGTTGTCTTCGTACACCACGGGCAGCCACATCGATATCTCCGGAGGACACTCCCGTCATGCTTAAACGACAACAACAGGAACAACAACTGGTCACGGTGGGCCACGCGATTGCAGCCTTCCTGGAATCCTGCGAGGTGAAGGCCGCCTTTGGCGTGATCTCCATCCACAACATGCCCATCCTCGATGCGATGGGCGAGCGCGGCAAGATCCGCTTCATCATGGCGCGCGGCGAAGCAGGCGGCACCAACATGGCCGACGCCTATGCCCGTACCACGGGTGGCCTGGGCGTGTGCCTGACGAGCACCGGCACGGCGGCGGGCAATGCCGCCGGCGCAATGGTCGAAGCCCTGACCGCCGGCACGCCGCTGCTGCACATCACCGGCCAGATCGAAACACCGTATCTGGACCAAAGCCTCGCGTACATCCACGAAGCGCCGGACCAGCTCACGATGCTCAAGTCGGTGTCGAAGGCGGCTTTCCGCATCCGCAGCGCAGACACCGCCATCAGCACGATGAAGCTGGCTGTGCAGACTGCGCTGACGGCCCCGACCGGCCCGGTGAGCGTGGAGATCCCCATCGACATCCAGGCCGCGCTGATCCCGATGCCGACCGACCTGCGCCCGCTGCTCGTGCCGCAGCATGTGCCGTCGGCGCATGCACTGGATGAGCTGGCCGAGCGCCTGTCGCGTGCGCGCCGTCCGATGCTGTGGCTGGGCGGTGGCGCCCGCCATGCCGCAAAGCAGGTCAAGCGCCTGATGGATCTGGGCTTTGGCGTGGTCACCAGCACGCAAGGTCGCGGCATCGTGCCGGAAGACGATCCGCGCTCGCTGGGTGCCTTCAACCTGCACAAGCCGGTCGAAGCGTTCTATCAGACGTGCGACGCCATGCTCGTGGTCGGCTCGCGCCTGCGCGGAAACGAAACGCTCAAGTACGAACTGAAGCTGCCGCGTCCGCTGTATCGCATCGATGCGGATGCCTCGGCCGAAGGCCGCTGCTACGCCAGCGACTACTTCGTCTGCGGCGACTCGGCCCTCGCGTTGGACGGTCTGGCCGACCGGCTGGAAAAGAAGATGCAGATCGACGCGGCATTTGCCGGCGATCTGCGTGCTGCGCATGAGACGGCAGTTGGTGCACTGGTCGATGGCCTCGGCCCGTACTCGAAGCTGGTCGAAGCGCTGCAGGCTGCTGTGGGCCGTGAGTTCAACTGGGTGCGTGATGTGACCGTTTCCAACAGCACCTGGGGCAACCGTCACCTGCGTATTTTCGATTCGCGTGCCGGCGTGCATGCGCTGGGCGGCGGCATCGGCCAGGGCCTGGCGATGGGCATTGGCGCGGCCATTGGTGCCGCGGCAACAGGGTCGGGCAAGACCACGTTCTGCCTGGCCGGCGACGGCGGCTTCATCCTGAATCTGGGTGAGCTGGCAACGGCCGTGCAGGAGCGTGCCAACCTCGTCATCGTGCTGATGAACGACAAGGGCTACGGCGTCATCAAGAACATCCAGGACGCGCAGTACGGCGGCCGCCGCCATTACGTGGATCTGCATACGCCGGACTACGCGGCGCTCTCGCAATCCCTGCAGTTGCGTCATCGCCGCGTGTCGGATCTGGCCGACGTGGGCAACGCACTGAACGAGGCAGCATCGGGCGAAGGCCCGTTCCTGCTGGAGATCGACATGCTCTCCATCGGTAGCTTCAAGACCATTTTTGCGGGCCCGCCGGTCAATCAGCAAGCCAAGGACGGTCAAGGCGAACGCGCAGCCGAGCGCACCACGGTGGTGGCGTGAGCCCGCAACCGAGCCAACCCAAGGAGCCGGACATGCTGCATGTATCGATGGTCGGTTGCGGAGCGATCGGGCAGGGCGTGCTGGAGCTGCTCAAGAGCGATCCAGACGTCTGCTTCGACGCCGTGATCGTGCCCGAGCACGCGATGGACAAGGCGCGCGAGGCCATCGCCCCGTTCGCCCCGAACGCGCGCGTGACGACGCGTCTGTCGGCAGATGCACATCCAGATCTGTTGGTCGAGTGCGCCGGCCATGACGCGCTCGAAGAGCATGTGCTGCCTGCACTGGAGCAAGGTATCGACTGCCTGGTGGTGTCCGTCGGTGCGCTGTCCGAGCCCGGTGTCGCCGAGCGGCTGGAAGCAGCGGCCCGTCGCGGTAATGCGCAGGTGCAATTGCTGTCGGGGGCCATCGGTGCCATTGATGCGCTGGCTGCCGCGCGTGTTGGTGGGTTGGATGCTGTGATCTACACCGGCCGCAAACCACCGCGCGCCTGGAAGGACACGCCGGCCGAGTTGCAATTCGACCTCGACGCACTGCGTGAGCCGACCGTGATCTTTGAGGGTAACGCCCGCGAAGCTGCGCGCTTGTTCCCGAAGAACGCCAACGTGGCTGCCACGCTGTCGCTGGCTGGCCTGGGGCTCGATCACACGCATGTGAAGTTGCTGGCCGATCCGACTGTTGATGAGAACGTCCATCACGTGGAGGCGCGCGGCGCCTTCGGTGGCTTCGAATTGACGATGCGCGGCAAGCCACTGGCAGCCAATCCCAAGACTTCTGCGCTGACGGTGTTCAGCGTGGTGCGTGCGCTGGGCAACCGCGCGCACGCTGTTTCGATCTGAGAGAGGCCACTGCGCCATGACTGTCTCCACCCTGAATCCAACCGCAACCGCTTTGCTGCCGATCTGCATTGCAGGCGAATGGCGCCTCGGCACCGGCGAGCGCTATGTCACGCGGTACCCCGCCACGGGCGAAGTCGTGGCTGAACTCAACGCTGCCAGCGTGGCCGATGTGGAAGAGGCCGTGGCCGGTGCCTACCGTGCTTTCCTCTCCAGCGGCTGGGCACAGCGTAAGCCACATGAGCGTGCGGCTGTGCTGTACCGCGTGGCCGAGCTGATCCGTTCGCGCAGCGAAGCCCTTGCCCAGCGCCAGCGCCTGGACAACGGCAAGCCGATCAACGAAACGCGCGCCCTGGTGGCGAGTGCGGCCGCGACGTTCCAATTCTTCGGCGCCGCCTGCGAGACGCTGGAAGAATCGCTGACGCCTGCGCGTGGCGATTGCCTCACGATGAGCGTGCACGAGCCTATGGGCGTGGTGGCGGCCATCACACCGTGGAACTCGCCCATCGCCAGCGAGGCGCAGAAGATGGCGCCTGCGCTGGCCGCCGGCAACGCCGTCGTCGTCAAACCTGCGGAAGTCACGCCGCTGATGGCGCTGGAACTGGCCGCCATCTGCGAAGAGGCGGGTGTGCCCAAGGGCATGATCAGCGTGCTGCCGGGCAAGGGTTCGATCATTGGCGATGCGATTACCAAGCATCCGCTGGTGCGCCGCGTGTCGTTCACGGGCGGCACGAACACTGGCCGCCATATCGCGCATATCGCGGCTGACAAGATGATGCCGGTGTCGCTGGAGCTGGGTGGCAAGTCGCCGACCATGGTGTTTGAAGACGCCGATCTCGACCACGCGGTCAACGGTGTGCTGTACGGCATCTTCAGCTCATCGGGCGAATCGTGCATCGCGGGTTCGCGTTTGTTTGTGGCGCGCTCGCTGTATGAGCCGTTCATGGACCGCCTGGCGGCTGCCGCAGCACGCCTGCGTGTCGGCAACCCGGCGGATGAGTCCACGCAGATGGGGCCGCTGATCACCGATCGCCACCGCGAAACCATCGAGTCGTATGTGGCAATGGGCGTGGAAGAGGGCGGCCACCTGCGCACCGGCGGTCTGCGCCCGGAAATCTCCGGTTGTGAGTCGGGCTACTTCTATACGCCGACCATCATCGAAGGCCTGACCAACAGCGCGCGCATCTGCCAGGAAGAGATCTTCGGCCCGGTGCTCGTTGCCATGCCGTTCGACGATGAAGAGGAGCTCATCGAACAGGCCAATGACAGCGTGTACGCATTGGCCGCCGGTATCTGGACGCGCGACTACAAGCGCGCCTGGCGCATCGGCCGCGCCGTGCAGGCCGGCAACGTGTGGATCAACACGTACAAGCAGTTCTCCATCTCGACGCCGTTTGGCGGCTGGCGCGATAGCGGCCTGGGCCGCGAGAAGGGTCGCCTGGGCATCCTGCAGTACATGGAGCAGAAGAGCCTCTACTGGGGCCTGAACGAACAACCGCTGGCCTGGGCCAATTGAAGAATTGAAGCCGGGCAGGTGTGAGGAGACAAAAGAATGAAATCGCATCAACGCAACGCGCAAAGGAGCTCGCAATGAACTCAAGTGCGCAACGCTGGTTTGGCGTGGTCGTGTTGTTCCTGGTCGTCGCCATTTCGTATATCGATCGCATCAATATTGCGGTGCTGATCACGCAGCACGATTTTCTGCAGCATGTGGGTCTTGCTGCGAATGACCGCAGCGGCCAAGGGTTGCTGGCGACGGCGTTCATGGCGGGTTATGGCTTGTCCGCCATTGTGTTCACCCCGTTCTGCGCGGCGCTGTTTGGTGTGCGCCGTAGCCTGATCTATGGGCTGGCGTTGTGGGGTGCCATCACCATGGTTTCGCCCTGGTTCAACAGCTACATGGAGCTGCTGACGTCCCGCTTCGTGCTTGGCTTTGCCGAAGGGCCGCTCTTCTCGCTGGGCGCGTCTTACATCAAGGCCCATTTCGACAGCCGGGAAAGCGGCAAGCCCAACGCGATCTTCAACATGGGCACAGGTGTCGGCTTGGCGGTGGGCTATCCGCTGGTGGGCTACGCCATTGCCAGCGCCGACTGGGAAGCGTCGTTCCATCTGCTCGGCCTTCTTAATCTGCTCTTGGGCATTCCGCTGGTGCTGGCCTTCGTGCGCATGCCGGCTCGATACGCGGCCATCCCCAAGCCGGAGTCATTCCCTGCAGCGCTGAGCACGGTTGGCGAGATGTTTCGCGGCGCCTTCCACACGCGCCATATCCTGACCATGACGGTGCTGACCGCCGCCTTCCTTTCCTACCTGTGGGGCAGCAGTAACTGGTTGCCGACCTACCTGAAGGAAGCGCGTGGTTTTTCCCTGCGCGAGATGGGCTGGATGGCATCGATGCCGCAATACGCGGCGGTGCTCGGTGTGCTGCTGGGCGGGCTGTTGCTGGATCTCATTCCGCGCCGTCGCATTCCGCTGATCTTTGTGTTTGGGAGTCTGGGCGTGGCGGTGGCAGTGTTGCTGGCCATCAATAGCACCGATCGCTATGCCGCCGCTTACTGGCTGACGGCCGCCAGCCTGTGCTGGGGCCTGCAGAGCCCGGCCATCCCCAGCACCGTGCAATTCAACGCCAAGTCAGAACATGTTGCGTGCGCGTTTGGTGTCACCAATGGCGTGGGCAGTCTGGTGGCGGGGTTCATGCCGGCCATCATGGGGGTTGTGATCGGGTTGGGGGGCGGCGGTGGGCTTGCTGCCGGTTTCGGCAGCCTGGTGGGCACCCAACTGATCGTGTTGCTGTGCGGCCTGGCTTTGCTGCGCAATGGTGAGGCGGTCACGCGTGCCGTCCCGGACGCGGCGCACTGACAACCCGCAACGAATCACAGCGCTCGCCGGCCACCCGAGGCCACGCGGCGCCAAGCAGGAGATGAAGATGAATACCATTCGAGGCATCGACGAAATCGTCTACGGTGCCGACGACCTTGCCGCCTGTAAGCAGTTCTTCCAGGACTGGGGCCTCACGCTGAAGGCAGAAGACGCCGGTGGCTTGCTGTTCGAAACACTCAACGGTTGCCGCGTACGCGTCAAGCGCAGCGACGATGCAACACTGCCGCCGGCCATGGAGGCTGGCCCCACGCTGCGCGAAGTGATCTGGGGTGCGGATTCGCAAGCCGTGCTGGATCGTCTGGCCGACAAGCTGGCAGATCAGCCGGGCTACATCAATGCGGATGGCCGTGTTGGCTGTATCGACCCGAACGGCTTGGCCGTGCGTGTACAACTGACCGCCAAGCACGACATCGATGTGCAATGCGCCGCGATGAACACGTGGACAGACAAGCCACGCCTCAATCAACCCAGCCCCATCTATGAACGTGCCACGCCCATCGAAGTGGGTCACGTGGTGTTTTTCGTGAAGGACGTGGAGACCACCGAGCGCTTCTACATCGAGAAGCTCGGCTTCGTACCGTCGGATCACTATCCGGGCCGCGGCGCCTTCCTGCGCTGCGAGCCGGAAGGTGGCCACCATGATCTGTTCCTGCTGCAACTGCCGCAGGCCAAGAGCGGGCTGAACCACGTCGCCTTTACCGTGCGCGACATCCACGAAGTGTTTGGCGGCGGCATGCATGTGTCGCGCTGCGGCTGGGATACACAGCTCGGTCCGGGCCGTCACCCGATCTCGTCGGCGTACTTCTGGTATTTCAAGAACCCCGCCGGCGGCCTGATCGAGTACTACGCCGATGAAGACCAGCTCGACGCCGAATGGCAGCCGCGCGATTTCGAGCCCGGTCCGACCGTGTTTGCCGAATGGGCTATCGACGGCGGCATCGACGGCAATACGCGCCGGCAGAAGGATGCCGGCAAGGTTGAGGGCAAGTTCCTCACCGAGAAGCGCTGAACTGAAGTTGAGAGACGTGTCAGTCATGAGTACGAATCCCCCCCTCAACCTGCGCGTGCACGCCATGCGCTACGAAGCCCAGGGCATCGTGAGCGTGGAGCTGCGCGATGTGGACGGCAAGACCCTGCCCGAGTACGCGCCGGGCGCACATATCGACCTGCACCTGGGCAATGGCCTGGTGCGCAGCTACTCGCTGTGCGGTGCGCCGGAGGTGCGTGACCGCTACGTGGTTGGCGTGCTGCTCGACCGCAACAGCCGTGGTGGCTCGCGCTACGTGCATGAGCAACTGCGTGTGGGCTCGACGCTCAAGATCGGCGGCCCGCGAAACAACTTCGTGTTGGATGAAGCCGCGCCGCGCACGGTGCTGGTGGCCGGCGGCATTGGCGTGACGCCTATCGTGTGCATGGCGCGCCGGCTGGCGGAGCAGGGCAAGACATTCTCGATGCTCTACTGCGCCCGCTCACGCACCGAAGCCGCTTTTTCTGACGATCTGGCGGCACATGGCGATGCCGTGCGCTTTCACTTTGACGCAGACGCCGGCGGCCCGCCGGATTTGAAGGCGCTGCTCGCAGGCCATCCGGCGGAGACGCATTTCTACTGTTGTGGCCCAGGCCCGATGCTGCGCGCCTTCGAGGCCGCATGCGAAGCGCTGGGCTACACCAATGTCCACATCGAACGCTTTGCCGCGGATGCGGAAGTGTCGTCGGTGCAGGAGGGGGAGTACACAGTCAAGCTGGCGCGCACCGGCTCGGAGCTGTGCGTGCCCGCCGGAAAATCACTGCTGGATGCGCTGCTGGAAGTGGGCGTGGAGGTGGAATACAGCTGCAAGGAAGGCGTGTGCGGCTCGTGCGAGACGCGCGTGCTGGAGGGGGAACCCGAGCATCGGGACAGCGTGCTCTCCAAGAGCGAGCGTGCCTCTAACCAGACCATGATGGTCTGCGTATCCGGCTGCAAGGGTAAGCGCCTGGTGGTTGATCTTTAAGCAGTTGAGCGCCGGCCTGACCAGCCGCGCGCTCTCTTTTTTTACGGTGCCAATTTCTTAAACATCGTTTCATAGGTGGAACGATCGATAACGGTCTGCCAATAGGCGGGCGATAACAACTGGCGGGGCCCGACACCCCGGCCAACGGAGGAAGCAAAATGAGGAAGACACTGTTCGCCGTGGCGGCGATGAGCCTGGCCGGTACGGCTGCCGCGCAGAGCAACGTGACGCTGTATGGCAGCATCGACCAGGGCGTGGCCTACATCAACAACCTGAAAAGCGGTGCGACCAGCGGCTCTGCCATGCGCGTGGACCCGGGCACGATGCAGCCGGACCGGTTTGGTTTCCGTGGCTCGGAAGATCTTGGTGGCGGCACGCAAGCCATCTTCCAGTTGGAATCGGGCTTTCTGGGCGACACCGGCAACAGCGTGGTGGCGGGCAAGCTGTTCAACCGCGCCGCATGGGTCGGCCTGTCGAATGAGCGCCTGGGCAACATCCAGCTCGGCCATCAGGCGGACTTCATGTTCGACTACCTGGGCCGCCTGAGCAACGGCTTCCAGCTCACCAACTTCTACCTGTTCCACCCGGGCAACTTCGACAACCTGGCCAACCAGTTCCAGATCGACAACGCCGTGCGCTATGTCTCGCCCATCTTCGGCGGGCTGCAACTGGGCGGTATGTACGGTTTTGGCGAGGTGCCGGGTTCACCCTCGAAGAGCCGCAGCTACAGCCTGGGCGCGTACTACAGCAACGGCGGCTTCCGTGCGGCAGCGGCGTACACGGCCTCGAACGACCGCGCGCTGGACATTGCCGGTCGTCTGGGGATCACCAACACACTGGGCACGACGCTGGTGCCGGGCGTGATGACGCCGATGAGCTCGGTCAAGTCGTTTGGTGCGGGCACGCTGTACCAGTTCAGCAGCCTGCCGGTGCAGATCAACGCGGTCTACACGCAGACGCGCATCACGCTGGGCGGCGCCAATGCCCGCTCGCAGAACGTCGACCTGGGCACGGCGTGGCACTACACCGCTGCGAACACGCTCAATGTCGGCTACACCTTCAGCAAGTACGAAAGCGCACGCTGGAACCAGTTCAGCGTGGGCAACGTGTACGCGTTCTCCAAGCGCACGCAGGTGTACTTGCAGGGTACGTATCAGCGCGCCTCAGGCGATGCGCCGTCGGCGGCGATCAACGGCGTGGGCGTGTCGGCCAATCGCAGCCAGATCGTTGTCAGCACCGGGGTGCATCACTCGTTCTGATGGCCTGACCCGGCGCCGCGCTGCCAGACTGTCGTCTAGCGGTGCAGCGCCGCGCGTTCCCTAGGCCTTGCGCCGTGATTTGGCGGCAGGCAGCGGCATGGCGTTTGCCACCGCTTCGCGGCGCCGGGTGGATTCACGCACAACCAGGCGCGGTTCGAGCAGCGCATATTCGCCATCGCCGT
The DNA here is from genome assembly GCF_000442475.1 of Ralstonia sp. AU12-08. Lineage (NCBI taxonomy): Bacteria > Pseudomonadati > Pseudomonadota > Betaproteobacteria > Burkholderiales > Burkholderiaceae > Ralstonia > Ralstonia sp. AU12-08. Next base: position 130,977 of record NZ_ASZV01000010.1, read on the forward strand.
TTTGGCCAGCCAGCAGGTCGAGCAGTTTCTGCATGGCCACCTCACCCATGCGCTCGCTCTGCAAGTCCATCGTGGTGAGCGCGGGGGAGGAGTACTCCCCATAGGGCACGTTGTCGAAGCCCACCACCGATACGTCATCAGGCAAGTTGAACCCGAGTGCGCGCGCTTCCTTCATGAAGCCGAGTGCGATCAAGTCGTTGTAGCAGATCACCGCCTGCGGGCGTTTGGGCGCAAGCATGATGGCAGAGCAGGCCTGTTCGCCGGCCTGTGCCGAGGGGGCGTGCGCGTCGTGAATGTCGACGGTAAGGCCGGCCTCCTGAAAGCACTCCGATACCCCGCGAATGCGCTCTGCATTCCAGCGTGACTGGCCGAAGCCCAGGTAAGCCACCTGGCGGTGGCCTTCGTTCAGCAAGTGTTTCGCCAGCATGTAGGCTGCCAGATGGCTGTCTGAGCCGACGCTGGGAATCTGCAGTTCACGCGTGCGGCCAAACAGCACCACCGGCTTGTTCAACTCGACCATCCACTGAATCGCTTCTTCCGGCATGCGCGAGCTGACGATCATGCCGTCCACGCGCTGTGCAAGCGCTTCGATCAACTGTCGCTCGCGCTCCTGGCTTTCTTCCGTATCCACCAGCAGCAGGGTGTAGTCATTCTGCAGGGCAATCCGGTTGGCGCCTTTCACGATGTTGGTGAAGTGCGGATTGCGGATGTCGAGGATGGCCAGGCCGATGGTGCGTGTCTTGCCCGTGATCATCGAGCGCGCGAGCGGGTTGGAGCGGTAGCCGAGCTGTTCGATGGCGGCCTTGAGCTTGGCTTCCACCGGCGCGGAAAAACGCTGCGCGCCGTTCATATACTTCGACACGGTGGCCACGGATACCTCGGCAGCGGCTGCAACGTCTCGAATGGTCGGAGAGCTCTTTTTCATCGGGTGGCACGTACGTGCAGGGGAGGGGCGAGAGAGTCGGCCGCTGCACGAAAACGGCAGCGGCCAATGGTGTGGAATTATAGGTGGAGAACGTTTTCCACCGGTGCGCATTGGCGTGGATGGCGCACCGTGCTGCGCCGGTACCCTCAGGCGACGGTGTGGTCCGCCATCAGTTCGAGCGCGCGCACCATGGCGGAGTGGTCCCATGCCTTGCCGCCGTTGGCTGCGCACACGCTAAAGAGTTGCTGCGCGCTGGCTGTGTTGGGCAGGGCGATGCCGAGCTTGCGCGCGCCGTCCAACGCCAGGTTCAGGTCTTTCTGGTGCAGTTCGATGCGGAAGCCCGGGTCGAACGTGCGCTTGATCATGCGCTCGCCATGCACTTCCAGGATGCGCGACGAGGCAAAGCCACCCATCAGCGCCTCGCGCACGCGCGCCGGGTCGGCGCCGGCCTTGGAGGCGAAGAGCAGCGCCTCGCCCACCGCCTCGATGGTCAGTGCCACGATGATCTGGTTGGCCACCTTGCAGGTTTGCCCGGCGCCGGATTCGCCCACCAGCGTGATGTTCTTGCCCATCAGTGCAAACAGCGGCTTGGCGCGTTCAAACGCCGCCTCCTTGCCGCCCACCATGATGGTGAGCGTGGCATCGCGCGCGCCAACTTCACCGCCCGACACAGGCGCATCCAGGTAGTCGGCCCCGAGCGCTTCGATGCGCTTGGCGAAGGCCTGCGTCTCGATCGGCGAGATCGAGCTCATGTCGATGAACAGCTTGCCGGCGGTCAGCCCCTGGGCCACGCCATCTTCGCCAAACAGCACGTTGGCCACGTCCTGCGTATCCGGCACCATGGCGATGATGATGTCCGCCGCCTGGGCGACAGCCGCGGAATTGGCGACGACCGTGGCGCGTGCACGCAGGTCATCGGGCACCGAGTGTTTGCCACTGACGACAAGCGTGTGATCGCCCTTGAGCAGGTTGCGGGCCATATGGGCGCCCATGATGCCCAGACCGATGAAACCGATGGTTGCCATGATGTTCTTCCGTGTTGTTCAGTGCAGCGTTGGTGAGGATTCGTAGTGTGGCATCAGTAACGCGGCTTTTTGCGTGTCCAGTCGGGGCGGAACTTGCGCATCTGCGAGACATCGTCGCGGTTGGTGATGCCGCAGCGCAGGTACTGCTCGTGCAGGGTGGCCAGCGCATCTTGGTCAATCTCGATGCCCAGGCCCGGCGCGTCGGTCACGCTAACGCAACCGCCCTCGATGGCGATCTTCCCGCCTTTGAGCACTTCGTCGTCCTGCCACGGGTAGTGCGTGTCACAAGCGTAGGTCAGATTGGGTACGGCGGCGGCCAGATGCGTCATCGCCATCAGGCTGATGCCCAGGTGCGAGTTGGAGTGCATCGACAGGCCCAGTCCGAAGGTCTCGCACATCGCCGCCAGCGTCTGCGTGGCGCGCAGGCCGCCCCAGTAGTGGTGGTCAGACAGCACGATCTGCACACCATTGAGTGACACGTTGCGGCGGAACTCGTCCATGTCGGTCACCACCATGTTGGTTGCCAGCGGCAGGCCGGTGGCCTTGTGCAGTGCAGCCATGCCCTCCAGGCCCGGGGTGGGGTCTTCGTAATATTCCAGGTCGCCCTGCAGCAGCTCGGCCATGCGGATGGCCGTCTCCAATGACCAGTTGGCGTTCGGGTCGATGCGCAGCGGATGGTTGGGGAAGGCGCGCTTGAGTGCCTTCAGGCACGCCACCTCCACCTCCGGCTCCAGTGCGCCGGCCTTGAGCTTGATGCTGCCGAAACCGTACTCGTCGATCATCTTGCGGGCCTGTTCGACCATCTGCTCGGCGTTGAGCGCAGGGCCCCACGCGTCGGGCTTGTACGACGGGTCGACATCGCTGGCGAACTTGAAGAACAGGTAGGCGGAAAACGGCACCTTGCGACGCACGGCGCCACCCAGCAGCGCGTGCACGGGAATGCCGAGCGAGCGCGCTTGCAGATCCACGAACGCCACCTCGAACCCGCCGAACACCTTGCGATCCCCCTTGCTGGCCGCGGAGCCCGGCGCGACGTCCAGTTCGACGCCCTGCGACACCGGAGCACCTGCCGCCGCCACACGCTGCCACAGACCGTTTAGGTCAAACGGGCTCAGTCCGATGAGGGAATCCTTCACGCGCAGCAGGCCTTCGAGCACCGGCTTGTCGCCGTAGGTTTCGCCCAGGCCGACGAGCCCGTTGTCAGTCTCCACCTCGATGATGGAGCGCAGTGCAAACGGCTCGTGCACACCGCTGGCGTTGAGCAGAGGCGGATCGCTGATGGCGATGGGAGTGACGCGGACGGCGGTGATCTTCATGGCGGGCTTCCTGTTGCGGATGGGGCGGCTGGTCTGCCGCTAGGAATATTAGGGTAACGTTTTCCTATCGTAAACAATTTTCCTGAAAGCGTAAACCGAGGGGTCAGCTGCCTGGCTTGCAAAGAAAGTACTGAGGCTGAGTTCGACAGAAAGCGGGACGGAGAAAACAGAATTTTGGCGTATCTAAGCCATCTTTGACTGGGTGGTTGTGCAAGGATGGCGGTGCATTCCAGTTGGTATGAGCGGAAAGGTGGCGAGCGAATCGCTTTGGGGAGGCCCTCTGACGACGGATGCGGGTTTTCACGAATGCGGAAATTTAGGAAAACGGTTGACTTGATTTTGGTCGGTCCCTATAGTTTGGAAACCGTTTTCCGAGAAGTTCTCTTTCAACCGCTTCCTCGCTATGCACACTCAGTTCGATTTCCACGGCAAGTTGGCTGTCGTGACCGGCGCCAGCGGCGCGATCGGCGCAGCCATCGCGCGCGAATTCCACCGTGCCGGCGCGCACGTGGTCGCCACCGGCCGCAATCGCCAAGCACTCGATGCCCTGAGCAAGAGCCTGGGTGAGCGCTGCGACATCGTCATGGGTGACATGGCGGATGGTGCGCATCGCCAAGCCATCATCGACCGCTCGGCAGAGCGCGGCGGCATCGACGTGCTGGTCAACAACGCCGGCATGACCCAGACCAAGAGGCCAACGGCAGACGGCACGCTCACGGATTTCGACGAGATCGTCTCCGTCAACCTCCGTGCCATGTATGCGCTGAGCCTGGATGTGATCCGCGGCTGGATCGGGCGCGCGCATCCGGGGGTCGTGGTGAACGTGTCGTCGCCGGGGGCGCAGCGTGCGCACCGCAACAACGCAATCTACGACATCAGCAAGGGCGGCGTGGATGCCATGACGCGCTGTCTGGCAGTGGACTTCGGCCACCACGGTATTCGCGTGAACGCGATTGCGCCGGCACAGATTCCGCATTCCCACACGAAGAACGTCGACCCAGCTGCCGCACGCGGCTTGCCGCTGCCCCGTCATGGGTTGGCGGAAGAGGCTGCGCGGCCGGTGCTGTTTCTGGCGTCCAGCGCAGCGTCGTTCATCACCGGGCATGTGTTGCCCGTTGATGGCGGCCTGCTCGCGCAGTTGCGGATGCCCGCCACCGCGTAAGGGTAAGGGGCGGTGCAGGGCTGGCGCGGCTTGCCCGAGCCGGGGCGTAGAAGTTGATGAACGAGCGCGGCGCCACATACGTTGGACGCCGGGCCGACAGAACAAGCAGGAGACAAGATGAAGATCACCAGGGAACGCACGCGCCTGTTTGCGCGGCTGATGGCATCTGGCGCGGTATGCGCGGCACTGTTCGGATTCGCATCGCACGCGCAGGCGCAGACCACGCTGCGTGTTTGGACGCGCTCCAACCCGGATGCGCGCACGACCTACGACAACATCGCAGCCGCGTTCACCAAGAAGACCGGCATCAAGGTCGAGTACTTCAATGCGATGACGGACTACGAGCAGCGTCTGTCGCGCGCCATTGCCGGCAATGACCTGCCCGACGTCATCATCAACGACAGCTCGTCGCTGGGCCTGATGATGAAGACCGGTGTGGCTACCGAGATCGACCGGGCGGGCTTCCCCGGCGGCGCCGATATCCAGGACCGTGCCTGGCAGGGCGCGCAGGGCTACAACGGCAAGTACTACGCGGTGCCGGTGTCGGTGCAGTCGTTCGTGTTCTTCATCCGCAAGGACTGGCGCGAGAAGCTGGGCCTGCCGCAGCCTAAGTCGTGGGATGACATGGCGAAGCTGGCCAAGGCCTTCACCACGATGCAACCGGCAGGCGCGGGCAAACCGGTCTACGGCTTTACGTTCCCCGCCTCGGCCACGCGTGGTTACACCACGTGGTTCATGAGCAGTTTCCTGTGGCAGGCGGGTGGCGATTTCATCCGCCCGGATGGCAAGGGCAAGTTCCGCGGCGCGCTGGATGAGCCTGCCGCCGCCAAGACCGTCGCCTACTTCCGCCAGATGCTGTGTACCGACAAGGTGACGCAGCCGGGCGCCATCAACGCCACCACGGCCGATGCCATCGCCAGCTTCCGTTCCGGCCAGACGGGCATCTTCTTCAGTGGCCCGTATCACATCGCAGTCGTGGATCAGGAGCCGGGCCGCGACAAGATCGAGGTGGTTGCGCCGCCGCCGGGCCCGGCCGGCAAAGCGGACAGCCTGGGCGAAGGCGAGTTGGCGTACGTCACGCGTTCGGCCAACAAGCAGGCGGCGCTGTCATACATCGCGTTCCTCACGTCGCCGGAAGGGCAGAAGTTGGGCATGCATCCGGGCGGTTTTCCGGTGGTGCGCCTGCCGGTCAACAAGACGGTTGATGCCGGCAAGGTCTACAACGACCCGCGCTGGCAAACGGTCGAAACCGTGTACGAGAAGAGCGCGCACTACGCACCTGCCATTCCTGACTGGATGAGCATGCGCCAGCTCACGGCCGACGGCCTGAACCGCATCCTGGCCAACTGCAGCAGCGATATCGATGCCGGCCTGAAAGACCTGAACAAGAAGGTCAACCAGGAACTGGCCCGCCAGCGCGTGGCTGCAAACTGACGGCGGGCTTGTCATGCGACTCACCATGAAACGCAACGCGCGCGGGCTGGCCACACGCCATCCGATCGTGCCGTGGCTCTTCCTGTTGCCGGCCATTGCGGTGTTCGTCACGTTCAAGTTCGTGCCGATGCTGCGCGGGCTGGAGATGAGCTTCTACCAGGTGCACTTCGGCTCGGATTGGCAGTGGGTGGGGCTCGAGAACTTCGAGCGCGCCTTTGCCGACTCCGATCTGCATGCGGCTGTGGTGCAGACGGCGCTGTATGTGGCGGTGTCGGTCATCGCCTCCGCCGCGATCGCCTTCTTCCTGGCGCTGGCACTGGAAGGCCCGGCCCGGCATCTGCGCATCATCCGCACGGCGATGTTCCTGCCGGCCGTGACGAGCGCTGCCGTGGTTGCGCAGATCTGGCAGATCCTGCTGGCGCCCACGCCAGAGGGCATCGGCAACACGATCCTCGGCTGGTTTGGCGTGGCACCCGCAGGCTTCTTCTCCGACCCCGATCTCGCTCTCGGCTCGCTCATCGCCATGCAGATCTGGAAGACCGTGCCCTACGACATGATGATCTTCATCGCGGGCCTGACCGGCGTGAACCGCGAGCTGTACGACGCGGCCGCCGTGGATGGCGCACGTTGGCACCACCGCCTGTGGTACGTGACGCTGCCTGCCATCCGCCACACCTTCGTGATCGTGGGCGTGCTCGGCTTCATTCGCGGTGTGCGCGTGTTTACCGAGGTGTATTCGAGCACGGGCGGCGGCCCTGGCGGCGCTACCGAAGTCGTCATGACGTACGTCTACAAGGCCGGCTTCGTGCAGTTCGACTACGGCTATGCCTCTGCCGTGTCGTGCCTGCTGTTCCTCTTCACGGCGGTGACCACCGTCACCTACTTGGCCCTGCGGCAGCGGAGCAAACGTCATGAGCGCTAAACCGATCGTTTCCGGGCAACCCGTTGCCATGGCGCCTGCGCAATCCGGCGTTCGGCTTTCGGGGGTGGCCGGTACGGCTGTCCGCTGGCTGCTGTACGCAGTGGTCGTGGCTGTGTTTGCCGGCCCGTACTGGGCAATGATCGCCACCGCTTTCAATGCCGATACCGTGCAGCCGGGCCAGCTCCAGTTGTGGCCGTCGCACCCGTCGCTCAAGCATTTCGTCTATGCGTGGAGCGAGGCTGGCGCGTGGCGCAATCTGCTGAATTCTTGCGTGGTGGTGGTGGGCGGCCTGGCATTGCAGATGACCGTCAGCGCGTTGGCGGCCTATGCACTGGCCCGCAAGAAGTTTGTTGGCGCGGGCATCGTGAGCCTGTTGTTCCTGTCGACCATGATGCTGCCGGAAGAGGTCATCGCCATTCCGCTGTACCTCGTGCTCGGCAAGCTGCCGGTGGTGCACGCGAGCCTGTTGAACTCCTACCTCGGGATGATCCTGCCGGTGGCCGGCTGGGCGTTCTCGATCTTCGTGCTGACCGAGTTCATGAAGGCCGTGCCGATGGAGCTGGAAGAGGCCGCGCGCATCGACGGCGCAAGCGAGTGGCAGATCTTCTTCAACGTTGTGCTGCCGCTGGTCAAGCCGGCACTGGGCACCACGGCCATCTTCGGTTTCCTGATGATCTGGGACCAATACCTGCTGCCGCTCATCGTGGTCAACCGCGAGACGCTGTACACGCTGCCCGTGGTGCTGGCCTCGCTGCGCACGGACGAACACATTTCGCCCAACGTCTTCATCGCCGTCACGCTGCTGGCAATGATTCCCAGCGTGGGGCTCTACCTTGGCCTTCAGAAGCACTTCCAGCGCGGGCTGACGTCCGGCGCGTTGAAGGGCTGAGGCTGAACCCGGTAACCGATCAGAACAGAAAGAGGAGCGAACCATGGCTTCCGTGACCCTGGACGCAATCGACAAGCGTTTTGGTGACCAGCACATCATCAAGAACGTCTCGGTAGACATCCGCGACGGTGAATTCTGCGTGCTCGTGGGCCCGAGCGGCTCGGGCAAGTCGACGCTGTTGCGCATCATCGCCGGCCTGGAGGAAGTGTCGGGCGGCACCGTGCGCATCGGCGGGCGTGACGTCACGCAACTGCACCCGAAGGAGCGTGACATCGCGATGGTCTTCCAGAGCTACGCGCTGTATCCGCAACTGACCGTGCGCGAGAACATGGGCTTCAGCCTGAAGCTCGCCAAGCGGCCGAAAGCAGAGATCGATGCCATCGTGAATGAGATCGCGCGTTCGCTGGCGCTCGACAAGTTGCTGGACCGCTATCCGCGCCAGCTCTCGGGCGGACAGCGCCAGCGCGTGGCCATGGGGCGCGCCATTGTGCGCAAGCCGTCGGTGTTCCTGTTCGACGAGCCGCTGTCCAACCTGGATGCCGCGCTGCGTCACCACGTGCGTGCGGAGATCCGCGAGATGTACGAGCGCATGCGCACCACCTGTGTGTATGTGACGCACGACCAGGTCGAGGCCATGACGCTGGCCGACCGCATCGTCGTGTTGCGCGATGGCCGTGTCGAGCAGGTCGGCACGCCGGTCGATTTGTATGACCGCCCGGTGAACCGGTTCGTCGCGCAGTTCATCGGCTCGCCCGCCATCAACTTTTTCGAGGGTGTGGCCCGGGTGCGTGGTGACCAGGCCGCCATCCGCTGTGCGGAGGGCATCGAGATTGCACTGCCGGACCGGGCCCCCGTGCACGATGGCCAGGAGATCGTCTGTGGCGTCCGCCCCGAGCACATCCGCATTGGCGCGGACGATGGGGCGCAGAACATCCGGGTGAACGCCCGCGTGAAGAGCGGCGAGTTTTACGGCGCCGAGACGCTGCTCGTCTGTGACACCCCGGTCGGCGCGCTTGCCGCAACCGGGCGCGACCGCCAGGCGTATGGCCTACAGCACGGCGCACAAGCCAGTCTCAGCATTCCGGCGGCGCATTTGCATCTGTTCGATCGCACGACTGAACTGCGGTTGAACTGAGAGACCGGTTTCCCGCAGTGGATCTGCCACGGGTGAAAACCACAACGCAATCACAAAGAAGACAGAGATCCACAAGGAGAAAGGAAATGGGTTTGAAGACGAAACTCTCTTGCGCAGCGGGCGCGGTGGCGGCGATGTGTGCGACCGTCAACGTGCATGCACAGAGTTCGGTGACGCTGTATGGGGTGATCGACAACACGGTCGAGGCTGTTCGTACCACGGGCGCCAACAAGGTGGGCGGCAACGTGCCAATGGCGGTGAAGGATTCCAGCAACAGCTCGCTGTGGGGCCTGCGCGGCAATGAGGATCTGGGTAACGGTCTGTCGGCCATCTTCCAGATTGAATACGGCTTCAATGCCGACACGGGCTCCGGCCCCAGCGGGCGTGACCAGTTCGTCGGCCTGCGCAGCGATAAGCTCGGCACGGTACAGATGGGTCTGATGACAACGCCGATGCGCGGCCTGGGCGGCAAGCTCAACTTTATTCCGGGCAGCACGTCGATTGCCAACAACATTGGCATCATGACCACGCTCAACGGCACGCAAACCAACCTGAACGCGCGCCTGGCCAACACCATTGAATACACCACGCCCGACATACTGGGCGGATTGAGCGCGCAGGTGGTGTATTCGCCGGGCGAGGGCAGCGTCGGCCCCACCAACAGCAGTGTGGGTGGCACCGCGGGCAAGCCGATCAACGGCATGTATGCATGGGGCGCCGGGACGCAGTACGCGAACGGCCCGATCTACGCGGCCTATGCTTACGAAACGCGACGTGGCCAGGCATTGCTGGGCGCGGGCGCAGGCCTCTCGGGTGCAGCCAGCGCAGGCATGGGGGTAGCCGCAGCAGGCTACTCGAACGATTACGAACACCGCGTGGCCGTACGCTACGAAGCGAAGTGGCTGTCAGCGGGCTCGACCAACTTTTCGGTGGGCTGGGATCGGCTGGGCTCCAAGGGCATCTTTGGCACGGGCGCATCCACTGGCAGCGGTGAGACCTACCGTGACGCCTTCAGCGTGTCGGTCATGCAGAAGGTCGGCGCGCAGGATTTCATCTTCAGCTACTCGGTGGCGCGCCCGCTTAAATGCTCTGGCGCGGCGCAGTTCGGCCAGTGCTCGGATGCGCAGCGTGAGCACACTGGCGCCCAGCAGATGGTGTTTGCTTACCACTACTGGTTGTCGCAGCGCACCATGTTGCAGGCCTACGTCAGCCGCATTCACAACGGCTCGTTTGCCACCTATGACTATGACGTGAACCCGGTTGTCACTGCGGTGGCAAGCCGTACACCGGGCGGGTCGCCAATCGGTGTGGGTCTGGGTATCCGCCACTCCTTCTAACCTTCGGTGGGGCTTTTCCATGCAGCGCAACCGGTTCAAGGCACAGTTGCTCGCCCGCAAGCAGCAACTCGGCATCTGGAGCATGCTGGCCTCCAGCAATGTCGTTGAAGTCCTGACGCAGTCTGACTACGACTGGATCCTCCTCGACACCGAGCACGCACCCAACGAGGTGCCGATGGTGCTGGACCAGTTGCGCACGGTGGCCCAGACGACGATGTCGGCAGTGGTCCGGCCAAACACGAACGATGCGGTGGTGCTCAAGCGCCTGCTCGACATTGGCGCGCAGACGGTGCTGGTGCCCATGGTGGATACGGCGGACGACGCACGGCGTGCCGTTGCGGCGGTGCGCTATCCGCCGCTGGGCATTCGCGGTGTGTCGCTGGCCACACGCGCCAACCGCTACGGGCGCGATGCCGACTACGGCCAGTGCGCCAACGAGGAGGTCTGCCTGCTCGTGCAACTGGAGACACCCAAGGCCCTGGAGAACCTCGAGTCCATCGCCGCGGTGGACGGCATCGACGGCATCTTCGTCGGGCCGGCCGACCTGGCCGCCACGATGGGGCACCTGGGTAACGTCCGGCATGCGGCAGTGCAGGCTGCCATCCATGACGCTCGCGAGCGCGCTCACCGTTGCGGCAAGCCGATCGGCATCCTGATGGCCGATCCGGAGCTGAATGCCCGCTACATCGCCGACGGCTTCGACTACGTGGCCGTCGCCACCGACATCAGCCTGATGCGCAGCGGTGCCGAGGCGGCACTCAAGCAGGCACGGTCACATCAACGCTAACCACACCATTCAAGCATGGGAATCCACGACAAAGAAGGCGGCACGGCCGCACAAGGCAAGCCATTCAAGCGGCTGCTGCTGACCGGCGCTGCCGGCAATCTCGGCCGGCAACTGCGCGGCGCACTGGCAGCCTGGGCAGATGTGGTTCGCGTGAGCGACATTGCCCCGCTGGGCGAGCTGGCTGCGCACGAAGAGGGCGCGGTCGTCGACCTGGCGGACCGTCAAGCCGTGCTCGCCCTGCTCGAAGGCGTGGATGCAGTCGTGCACCTGGGCGGTATCTCGGTCGAGGCGCCGTTCGATGATCTGATGCAGGCCAACATCCTCGGTCTGTACAACCTGTATGCGGCTGCGCAGAAGCAAGGCGTGAAGCGTGTTGTCTACGCCAGCTCGAACCATGCGATGGGCTTCCATCCCGTCACCTCCGTGCTGGATATCGATGCGCCGCTGCGCCCCGATTGCCTGTACGGCGTGACCAAGTGCTTTGGCGAGGCGCTGTCGCGCTACTACTTCGATCGCTTCGGCCTGGAGACCGTGTGCCTGCGCATCGGCTCGTCGTTCGAGGCGCCGAAGAACCCGCGCATGCTGGTCACCTACCTGAGCTATCGCGATTTCATTGAGCTGGTGCGCTGCTCGTTGTTCACCAACCGTGTCGGCCATGCCATCGCGTATGGCGTGTCGGACAACCGCATCAAGTGGGGGGACAACACCAAGGCCGGTTTTCTGGGCTTCCGCCCGCAGGACAGCTCAGCCCAGTTCGAACATCTGTTCCCGGCCGTTGCTCCCACCCCCGATCTCGACGACCCGACGCAGCGTTTTCAGGGCGGACCGTTCGTACTCGCCGGGCCGATGGAGCCAAAGTGATGCACGTGGTTTCGCAAGCGCGTATCGAGCGCATTGACGAGGGGTACGCACCAGCCACGGTCGGTGAGAGCCCGGTCTGGCGCGCGCAGGAAGACGCGCTGTACTGGGTGGATATTCCCGCGCAGCGCATCGTGCGGCAGCACGTGGCCTTGGGTGTGCGCACGGAGTGGGCGCTGCCGGAGAAGGTTGCGTGCTTTGCGTTCTGCCGCCATGGCGGGTTGGTGGCCGGATTGGAGACGGGCCTGTTTGCCGTCGCGTTGCCAGAACCGGCGCCTGCCGATGGCGCAACGCCGGCCTACGCACGCAAGCTTGCCGCACCGGTGTTCCCCGTGCCGGGCATGCGCTTCAACGACGGCCGCTGTGATCGCCAGGGCCGCTTCTGGTCGGGCACGATGGTGCAGGACATGGCTGCCGCCAACCCGGCCGGCGCACTGTTCTGCCTGGACACGCAGGGGCGGTTGTCGGCGCCCGTGGTTGATCAGTTGATCGTGCAGAACGGGCTGGCGTGGTCGCCCGATGGCACGACGATGTATCTGTCCGATTCGCACCCGCAGCGCCGGCTGATCTGGGCGTTCGACTACGACACCGAGACCGGCATGCCCAGCCGCCGCCGCGTCTTTGCCGATCTGCACGACTATGTGGGGCGCCCCGATGGCGCCGCGGTGGATGCCGATGGCTGTTATTGGATCTGCGCGAACGATGCCGGCGCGGTGCTGCGCTTCACGCCACAGGGTGTGCTGGATCGCAGGATCGATCTGCCGGCCATCAAGCCGGCCATGTGTGCATTCGGCGGGACCGATCTCGACACGCTGTTCATCACGTCAATCCGCCCGGCCACCGGTGCCACTGAGCACGACGGGCATGTCTTCGCCGTCCGCCCAGGCGTGCGAGGGTTGGCCGAGGCGGAATACGCGGGGGTGCTATGAGCTGCGAAGACGTTTCCGGCCGGCACTCCCAGGGCCGTCGCGTGCTGCTGCGGGGCATGTTTGCGGCACCGCTGACGGCGGTGGCAGGCGCCTATCGCACCACGTGGGCAGACGGTGCCGTCGCCAAAACCAGTGCCACGCCCGCTGCCACCTATGCACTGTTTTCAACGCAGCGTGCAGAGGCGTTGGCGGGCAACGTGCCGCCTGCCGTGGCTGCGCAACTGATCTCGCTGGCACAGGCCGGGCTGACGCGTGCGTTGCACGTGCGCGAGGTTGTGCATACGCAGGGCCTGCTGCCGCATGAAGGCGACCGCGATGCGAGCGTGCTGGCGCAGCAGGACTGGCAGCAGACGCTGGTGCAGGCGCTGGCGTTTCGTGTGTCCAGTACGTCCGCCTATGCCGACAAGGCGGTGGCGTACATCGCCGGCTGGCTGCCGGCGTACCGGTCATCCTCCAACCCGGTGGACGAGGCGGGGCTGGTGCAATTCCTGTTTGGGCTGGATCTGGTGCGCGAGCATGTGTCGGCCGAGCTGACTGCCCGCATTCCTGCCTTCGGCGCGCAGCTGGCCGAGGCTTACCTGACGCCCGCGCGGCGCGTGGGCGACGACAGCACCCTGCTCAACAACTGGCAGAGCCATCGCGTCAAGCTGGCGACCGCCGGTGCCTACCTGAGCGGCGACAAGCGCTGGATCGACGCTGCGCGTGCCGCCTTCATCGGCCACGTGCGACAGAACGTGCGCGATGACGGCAGCACCTACGATTTCGCCCAGCGCGATGCCATGCACTACGTGGTCTTCAACCTCGAGCCGCTGTTGATGGCGGCGTCGATGGCGGCCGCGCATGGGCACGACTGGTATGGCGCGCCCGAGATTCGCGGTCGGCTGGCGAGCGCACTGAACTGGCTTGCCCCCTTTGCGCGCGGCGAGCGGCAGCACGAGGAGTTCGTGCACAGCACCGTCAAGTTCGATGCGCGTCGTGCTGCTGCCAACGTGAAAGGCTACGCAGGCCTTTGGCAACGCAACGAGGCTGCCGACCTCTACCGGATCGCCTCGCACCTGGATCCGCAATTCCGCGCCGTATCGGTTGGGCTGGATGCCACGCCGGTTGTGCGCACTTTGTTCCCGGCCTAGGGAGATCGCAATGACAATGAAAATCAAGGGACTGCGCTGGTGGATGATCGGCCTGCTGACGCTCGGCACGGTCATGAACTATCTGGCGCGCAGCTCGCTGGGCGTGGCCGCACCCACGGTCATGCAGAGCCTGCACATCACCACGCAGCACTATGGGTGGATCACGGGCGCCTTCCTGGTCATGTATCCGATTGGCGCACCGCTGACCGGCTACCTGATGGACCGTATCGGCTTGCGCTTCGGCTTCTTGCTGTGCGGGGTGGCATGGTCGCTGATCTGCATGGCACACGGGTTCGTGAGCGGCTGGGTTGGCCTGTTCATCCTGCGCGGCCTGCTGGGGCTGGTGGAGGGGGCATTCATTCCCGCCGGCATGCGTGCCACCGCCTATTGGTTCCCTGCACGCGAGCGGGGCTTTGCGGCCGGCACGTTCAACCTGGGCGCATCGGTCGGTGCCATCCTGGCGCCACCGTTGATCGCATGGTCGATCCTCAAGTACGACTGGGAGACCGCGTTCATCATTGCCGGCGCGTTGAGCCTGGGCTGGGCGGGGTTGTGGCTGATCTTCTATCGCCACCCTGATGAGCACCCGGCGCTCACGCAGGAAGAGGCCGACTACATCGCAACCGGGCAGGAGCAGGACCAGAAATTCACTGGCAGCGAGCGGGCGGAACCGGCCAGGGAGGGCGGCAGGCCGCCCATCCGGCAGATCCTGTCGCAGCGCAATTTCTGGGGCATCGCGCTGCCGCGCTTCTTTGCCGATCCGGTGTGGGGCACGCTGGTCTACTGGATGCCGCTGTACCTGTACCAGGCGCGCGGGTTCGATCTCAAGACCATCGCGCTGACCGCGTGGCTGCCGTTTGTGGCGGCGGATTTCGGCTGCATGATGGGCGGCACCATCTCGGCCTATCTGAACAAGCGCTTCGGCATCCTCATCGTCGATGGCAAGCGCGTGGCGTTCTCGCTGGGTGCGGTGCTGATGATCGGCATGGCGGGCGTTGGCTTCGTCAAGGATCCGGCCGTGGCCATCTTCCTGCTGTGCCTGGGCGGCTTTGCGCACCAGACCTTGTCGATCTCGGTGATCTCGCTGTCGGCGGACCTGTTCCCCAAGAATGAAGTGGCGACGGTGACCGGCATGGCCAGCTTCGTGGCCGGTCTCGGCAACCTCGGCTTTACGCTGATGATCGGCTGGCTGGTCAGCAGTATCGGCTACACGCCGTTTTTCGTGGCGCTCGGTTGCGGAGACCTGATTGGCATGGCGTTGCTTTGGACGCTGGTCAGGCCGCGTGCGCAGACGCTCGGGCGTGATGTGCCCTCCGCTGCCAACGCGTGATTGGCGTTCTGCGAGGGCAAGAGACCCTGGATTTCAGCCAAGGCATGCTGATCAAGACAGGGTCTGCGCAGTTGCAGGTCAAGTTGCGCAGACTGCGCGCCAAGCCCACCGCGCTGGGTGTCAATCGCGCGTCACATCAAGGTGACGTGATGCAAAAAATCCCCCGGAGAATTGGCCCCAAGAACCGTCATTGCTCGTGCAATGGCTTTTCGCTGCCCTCTCATAAGCTGAATCCGTGCCGATAACACAACTATCGGAGCACGGCGGAGATGGGAGGGGATATGTCCACCACAGCCACAGCAGCCAACTGGATCGTCGTCCTGACATGCGCGTACATGGAGTACAGCACCTGGCGCGGTATGAGTGTCTATCGCCGCACAGTCGGCTATGAGAGCGTGGTGTGGTGCTGACTAGCGCACCGGTGGCTCCGTGGGCAACTTCGGCAGCAACCGACGGATCAGATCATCATGTGCCGCATGACGCTCCAACAGCACACGGCCCTCCGCCAGTTCGAATTCACTGAACTCGAAGCCCGGCGCGACCGTGCAGCCAACCAGCGTGTAGCCATGTGCACCGGCAACACGCTCGGCAGCAAACCAGCGGCCTGCCGGCACCACCGCCTGGTACACCGCCATCTCGTCCTCGGCCGCGTGGCCCAGGCGATGCGTGCGCACCGTACCGTCGTCTTCCAACACATGCACGTCTAGCGCATCACCCGTATGGAAATGCCAGAGCTCGTCTGACTGGATCCGATGCCAGGCGGAATATGCATCATCCGCCAGCAGGTAGTAGATCGCGGTGGCAGCCGCACGTTCAGCGGCCTGGCAATCGATTCGGCCGCGCTGGATGCGTTCCTCGCTGCGATAGGTCTCGCGGTAGAAGCCGCCTTCCGGGTGCGGCTCAAGACCGAGCCGGCGGATGAGATGCAACGCAGCGGGTGCAATCGGCATGATGATGAGGCCTCTGCGGCTCAGTCCTTCTGACGCTGGAACGGAAAGCGCTGCTGGTTGATGAAGCCGTCAGGCATGTAGTCGCCCACCACGCCGTATTTTTCCGGAAACGCCTTCTTCGATTTCACCGCCGTGCCGAACAGGTAGTCGATGAAGGCGAAGTGCGCAGCGTAGTTCTTGTCGATGGCCTCGTCTTCCGACGAATGGTGCCAGTGGTGGAAATCCGGCGTCACGAAGATGTACTTCAGCGGCCCCCACGGCAGGTGCACGTTGGCGTGGTTGAACACCGCCTGGAAGCCCACGATGATGATGTAGATGTCGACCACGGCCTTGTCGAAACCCAGCACGAACAGCGGCCCCAATACAGCCACGCGCGTCACGATCAATTCAAGAATGTGCTGGCGCGAGCCGGCCAGCCAATCCATCGTCTTCACGCTGTGATGCACGGCATGAAAGCGCCACAGGAACGGCACCTCGTGATATGCGCGGTGCGTGACGTACTCCATCAGATCGGCCACCAGCATGCACAGCAGCAACTGCGGAATGAACCAGATGTGCTGCACCATCTGCTGGAAGTCTGCGTGGACCATCCACCCGAATACGCGGTGGATCAGGAAGTTCACCACCAGCAGCACCAGCCCCACGATGAAGTGGTTGACCGCAAAGTGCGCCATGTCGGTCTGCCACTCGGCGCGGAACACTGGCTGCTTCTTGTAGAGCGGGAACAGCTTTTCGAGCAGCACGAAAATGGCCGTCGAACCGAGCAGGTCGAGAATGAACCAGTCCATGCCGATATACGGCGTATGGTCTGGAAAGTCGCCCACCGGCACCCGCGAGCCGCCCAGTGCCACTGCGATCACCACGAACACAAACGCCAGGCAATTGAGGCGGCGACGGTTATCCAGCACGATATTCGCCAGCGACAGCCCACCCGAGATCAGCAACGAAAAAAACAGGATCTGCCGAATCACATCCACAGAGTACGCACGCCGCAATTCCGGCGTGGTCATGTACTGCGGAAAATGAAACGCCAGCACGCCCAGCAGGCATAGGAAGCCCAACACCAGTGCCAGGACGGTGCCGATCATGCCGCGGCCGAAAACCATGCCACCGCTGGAGTGCAGCAGCGTGTTGGCATCGCGGATCGTGGCGTCAGCCACGCGGACGATGACGGGATGTTGTTCCTCTTCGGGCAACGGTGCCGAAGGTTTATGGTTGGTATTCATGGACCTGACTCGCGCGTATTGTTTTATTTTGCTTTGATAACAAACGATGTGCCTTATCGCGAAAACCCTTTTAGCTTGGATGCCGCTTTTTGTAGCGGGTTTTCCGTAGAAGCAACGCCCCGGATGATATACCGGTACGCGATGTAAATCGCACCGGTTCTTTTGCGTCTGGTGACTGAAATTGAGGGGTGAGTTAGAAGCACCGGATGACAAAAATCAAGCGGCTCTAAACCATCGTGGATACAGCGCAAGTAGGAGGGGCGATGTCGAGCGGGGGATGCCATCATTCCCGGGTTCGGCAAGGTCACCGTGCAGGGCCGTGGGCCAATGGCGGTGCGGCCAAAGCAGATCCGCGTGCGTTGACGCAAGCATCGGCAAATGCCCTGCGCGAGGGCAACACACTGCAGCGGTTCCTTGCCCTGTGTCGGGTAAAGGATGGATAGTGCCCCTTACTCCTCAGCTTCGCTGCGCACCATCAGCACAGGTTTGTTGGTCTTGCGAACCACGCCTTCGGCCACACTGCCCAGCACCAGATGGCTGAGCCCACTCCGGCCGTGCGTTCCAAGCACGATCAGGTCCGCTCCGTTTTCGTTGGCTTCCGCCACGATCGTCGCCGAGATCTGGCCGGGTTCGATCCCCCTTTCCAACAATTTGGTCGAGTGTTTGACGCCAGCCGCCCCCAGCTTGGTCGCTGCGCTGGCCAGGGTTTCCCGGCCTACCTCGAGCACGCGCTTTGCGTAGGCAACCGAGTCGCAGCCGACCATGTCGAAGGTCAAGTCTGAGCTGTCAGCCACAAACAAGGCTTCGACCTCTGCGCCGGTGGCTTTGCCTACGACGATGGCCTGATGCAATGCGAGGAGCGATGCATGACTTCCGTCGATAGCGAGCAGGATGCGTTGGTACATGGTGGTCTCCAATGGGATCTCGCGGAATGGTGCCGCGTGTCACCAGCGTAGCCCGCATGGAGGCCGCCCCATTGACCCACATCAACGCTGATCAGGCATTGACCCTCAGTACTGCCGCGCCGGCAACGCGCCCAGCGCGCAGGTCATCCAAGGCGGTGTTGGCATCCTGCAGCCGGTACGGCGTGACATGAACCTTCAGCGGGATTGCCGATGCCACACGCATCAGCGCAAGGCCATCCGCGCGTGTCAGGTTGGCAACCGACATGAGTTTGCGTTCTTCCCACAGCAGCCGGTATGGGAACGACGGAATGTCGCTCATGTGAATGCCGCCACAGACCACGGCACCACCCTTGGCCACGGCCAGCAGGGCTTGTGGTATCAGCGCCCCAACCGGAGCAAAGATCAAGGCCGCGTCCAGCAGCTCTGGCGCAGATTGGTCGCTCGACCCCGCCCAACTGGCGCCGGTCTGCAGGGCAAGTTGCTGTGCGGCAGTGGCTCCGGCACGCGTGAAGGCAAAGACTTTGCGCTGCTCCGCCACGGCAATCTGGGTGACCAGGTGGGCTGCCGCACCAAAGCCATAGATGCCGATTCGGCGCACATCTCCAGCCATGCGCAGCGTGCGATAGCCGATCAGGCCAGCGCATAGCAGCGGCGCCGCATGCGCATCGTCATACCGCTCTGGAATGGGCAGGCAGTACCGTGCATCACAGACCACGTACTCGGCATAGCCGCCATCACGCGTGTAGCCCGTGAAGGCGGGGTGGTTACACAGGTTCTCGTGCCCGCTCAAGCAGAACGGGCAGGCTCCGCATGTCCAGCCAAGCCAGGGCACGCCGACTCGCTCGCCCAGCGCTGGCCAAGAAACGCCAGGGCCACAGGACTCGACCACGCCCACGATCTCGTGGCCGGGAATGAGCGATGCCTTGGGGTGTGGAAGCTCACCATCCACGATGTGCAAATCGGTGCGGCAGACACCACACACGGACACGGCAATCCGGACTTCACCTGGCCCGGGAGTCGGCACCGGCATCTTTCGCCAATGCAAAGGCGTTCCCGCGCTCTCATAGACCATGGCGCACATTGACTCGGGCATAGGGCCTCCAAACGCACCGTACCCATTCAGTATGGACGGCGAGGAGCGTTCAATCTCGGCCGATGCCCATCATCCAATAGACCGGACACATGCGGATGAGGCCGGTGACCAGAGGTACCAGGCCAAGCCATCCAACCCAGGGCGGCACCTTGCTGAAGAGCGCCAGAAGAATCATCACAAGGCCGATCAGGATGCGAACGATGCGGTCGGCTGTTCCTACGTTGGGAAACATGGCGGCACTCCTACGGATGACATGAAATCGGGCGCACGTCCGACGCGCTTAACGGAGATCGGGTGTCGAAACCGTCGTCGCTGCACCGGTCGCGGCCGAGGATGCCGGCCAGCAGCGTCCATTCGCCGCCGATTGCGCGGATGGTGTCGTCCAGTGTCAGCATGCCGATGAGCTGCTGCTGATCGTCGATGACCGCAAGGCGGTGCAGGCCGTGACCGAGCATGGTGCGCAGGGCTTCGCTCATGACCGCATGCCCCTGAATGGTCAGCACGCCACGCGTCATGACTTCGGATACGGAGATTTGCGCGCAATGGGTCTGGCTGGCGATGCCGTGTACCACCATGTCGCGGTCGGTCACGATGCCGACAACCCGCATTCCTGTTACGCCGTGCTCAGTCACGAACAACGCCCGCAGGCATTGGTCTCGCATCAGGCGCGCGGCCGTCTGCAGCGTTGCGGATACCGGAACGTGGACGATGCGGCGGGAGCAAATCTCACTGACCCTCATGCTGACCTCCGATACGCGTACGTACTCACTATAAGAACGGACCGGTTCCGGAAGTTGATCCTGCACAAGATGTTGTCGCCCTCGATTGCGGGTGTGGGTGGCCGCGGGTGACGAAAAAGTCTAGAGAAAAGGGCGCCAACACCCTTGAGGTAGATCAAGCAGCCTTGATCTCTTTGCGTGTGGAAAAACGCTGATGTAAATCAAGGGGCAATCCCTCCGGTGGTCCAACATGGAATCACGTCAGCCCGTGTTCGGGCGCTCGGGCCGATTCCATATGGAGGCACACCATGTACGACAGGATCCTGGTTGCGGTAGATGGCAGTCCAACGGCAGATCGCGCTTTGGACGAAGCCACTCAGCTCGCCCTGAAGCTTGACGCAGAGCTGATCATTGCGCACGTGATCGACAACAACTACCTGAGGTACGACGTTGGCTACATCGACGTGGCTGGATTCACTGAAATGCTGATTGAGTCCGGCAAGCAGATCGTCGCGAGCGCAAAAGCCAAGGCAGAGAAGGCAGGCGCGCGCGTCAAGACGGCACTCGTCAACGACCCGCTTGGTGCGTTCGATGTGGGCTATGCAATCGAACAGGCCGCACGCGACGCCGACGCCAAGCTGCTGGTGCTTGGAACGCATGGCCGACGAGGCTTTCGGCGGATATTGCTCGGCAGCGTGGCAGAGAGCGTCACGCGACAAAGCACGCTGCCGGTGCTGCTGGTGCGGGCCGTTCCGACCGAAACCGAGCACGTCGTCACAGAACCGCTAACGAACATTGCCATTGCGTAGTGCGTTCTTCTTCTGACTCAGAACAAGGTTCGATCATGACTTATGCCAGCGTGATGGTGCACCTCGATGCCAGCGAGCGTGCGATGCACCGCCTCAGTCTTGCCGCGTGCTACGCGCAAGCGCACCACGCAACGCTCATCGCTGTCTACGCAAGCTTTGCGCCAAGCCCGAACTGGTTTTACCGGATGGAAGGCGCCGCCCATTACCTGGACGAGGACCGCAATCGGCGTGACCGTGTTCGGGACGTTGTACACGCACGTTTTCGTGAGGCGATGCAGTCCGTTCCTGTTGAGACGGAATGGCGGGCTGTCGACGGTGATCCGCTGGCGGAGGTGTTGCGTCAGGTGCGCGAGGCGGACCTGCTGGTTGTCGGGCAGGAAGACGGCAGCGACGCCGAGAGTTTTGTTGCCCCCGATTTTGTTGAAACGCTGATCCTTGAGTCAGGCCGGCCGGTACTGGTCGTGCCGTATGCAGGCCGTTTTACGAGCGTGGCGCAGAGGGTGCTGGTGGCGTGGAGCGGCGGCCGAGAGTCGGCACGTGCGCTGCACGATGCCATGCCGCTGATGTCCGGAAACACCGTGCGGGTGCTGCAGATGACGGGTGACCGTCCGCGACATTGGGCGGAGGACACGACGGTTGGCCAAGTCGCCCGCACGCTGTTGGCACATGGGATTGAACCCACGGTTGAGGAAGCGCGCTGTGTGGATTCCGACGTCGCAATTGGCGAGATGCTGCTATCGCGCGCCGCCGATTTCGGCGCCGACCTGATCGTGATGGGGGGCTACGGGCACAGCCGTTTGCGTGAGCTCGTGCTGGGTGGGGTGACGCGCACGCTGCTCAACACCATGACCGTACCCGTCTTGCTGTCTCACTGAGTCCGGACGTTGTGCCAGGAGGCCACCATGAAGAACGACATCCAGCTCAAGGGCGATGTGGAAGACGAACTGCAATGGGATCCGGCGGTGGATGCCGACCGGTTTGCCATTCGCGTCAAGAACGGCGTCGTGACGATTTCTGGCAGCGCCGACAGCTTTGCGGACAAGCATGCCGCGGAGGAAGCCATCTGCCGGGTGGCCGGTGTGACCGCGCTCGTTGTGCATGTGCAGGTGCGCGTGCCGCCCGATATGCGGCGCCCGGACGAGGAGATTGCCCAGGCCATCGGCCATGCCCTCCATTGGAACACTGCCGTACCTGCTGACGCCATTCGCGTCACGGTCGAGGATGGTGCGGTGACCTTGCGGGGCCAGGTTGATCAGGATTTCCAGCGCCGTGCCGCACTGGATGCCGTACAGCGCGTGCGCGGGGTGACATCGATTGCCAACGCGCTGACCCTTCGGGAGGCCGCTGGCCCGGCAGACCTGTCTGAGCGCATCGTCAAGGCACTGCAGCGCCAGGCTGTTCTCGACGCCGCACGGATCAATGTGGTGGTGGCGGATGGCACCGTCACGCTGTACGGGCCCTTGCGCAATCTGCATGAGTGCCGTGCCGCGCGAGAGGCCGCCATGGACGCGCCAGGTGTCCGTGCTGTGATCGACCATCTTTGGGTGGGCACCTGACCCACGGTGGCGCACCGCCCAACCGTCTCCATTCCGGACATCTGCCATGGAAAAAAACCTGATCGTTTACTACTCGCGCACCGGCACGGCACGCCAGGTGGCTGAACTGATGGCGGCGCAAAGCGGGTGGCAGCTTGCCGAGGTTTCGGATGCGTATCCGCGTGCCGGCTTTCTTGGCGATGTACGCTGCATGATCGAAACGCTATTCCACAAGCGCGCCAAGTATCACTACGCCGGACCGCCACTGGATGAAGTCGACCAGGTTGTTGTGCTGGCGCCAATCTGGATGGGGCATCTGGCCTCGCCGATGCGGGATTTCCTGGCGGATCAATCGCCGTTCTCGGCAAACCTGTCGGTGATTTGCGTCATGGCATCGCGTGGGGCATTCAGCGCCATGGAAGAGATTGCGCGCATCACCTCCGCCATTCCGGCACCCGTCCTGGCACTTTGCCAGCGCGATGTGCTCAGTGGTCTTTCTCAACAAGAGATCTCGGGCTTTATCGAGCAAGTACAGACAGCCGGCAAATGGGATCAATCCAAGCGCCGGCCGGCATGGCTGTCACCGACCGAGGCCTGAAACCTACGTAAGGATTGCGCGTCAGATCGACGGCAGGAGAGTGTGCATGGACCGCTTTACCGAGGCGCAATGGACGCGACTCAACACATTGCTTGATGAGCAAGAGGCGCGTACACAGCGTCAGCTGGTAACACTGCGCGCCGCGACTCAACCCGCCTCTCGCGAGGCGCCAGTCGAGCATGCAACCCTGGCGGAACAGGAAGCGGGAGACCAGACGAGCGACATCATGCTCGTTCACTACCGAAACGAGCTCGCGCAGGTCGATGCGGCACGACAACGCATGCAGGAGCAGCAGTACGGTATCTGTGTGGATTGTGGCGAGGCGATTCCCTTCTTGCGCCTGCAAGCCCAACCAACCGCGCTGCGGTGCCTGAGCTGCCAGGCACTGCGAGAGCGCAAGTGGGGTTAGGTGGCAACCCAAGCACAGTAGGCGTGAGGTATGAAAATTGACTTGCGACTTGCGACTTGCGTATCAAGCAAGACCTCAATGACGAGCTGCCCTGGGAGCCCGCGGTGGATGCAGCAGGCGTGGGTGTGGATGTCGCTCGCCACTTGATGGCAGGGCAGCGCAGCCTGCCCCTGTCACGGCGGTAGTTGCCCTTTATCGCGCGGCTACAGTTCACTGAGCGCCGATTTGTTGGCGATCTCGATCTGCTTGCCGCTTACCGTAATCCAACCTTCGCGCTGGAACCGAGACAGCGCGCGGCTGACGGTTTCCAGTTGCATGCCCAGATAGCTGCCGATCTCTTCGCGCGTCATCCGCAGCGTAAAGCTGGACCCGGAGTAGCCCCGGTCTTGCATGCGTGTGGACAGATTGAGCAGGAAGGTGGCGACGCGCGCCTCTGCTGTCAGCCCGGCCAGCAGCAGCATCAACCCGGATTCGCGCACGATTTCCTCCGCCATCAGCTGGTGGAGCCGACGCTGCAGCGGGCGAATGTCCTGGCACAGGTCTTCAACACAGTGGAAGGGCATCGAGCAGACGGTGCTGTCTTCCAGGGCAATGGCGTCGCACGTATGACGATCTGCGGCAATGCCATCGAGACCAAGGGTTTCTCCAGCCAACTGGAAGCCTGTCACGTGGTTCGTGCCATTGGGGTGGGATACGACCGTCTTGAAAGAGCCCGAGCGGATGGCATACAGCGCATGAAAGGTGTCGCCAGCACGGAACAGCGATTCGCCTTTGCCGACCTTGCGCCACGTGTGCACCAACCGGTCCAGCCGTTCTTGTAGCGCGGATGGTACGGCTGCGGTGATACACGCCCAATGCATCATGCAGCCGGCGCACCGGCTGCTCGGCGCCGGGCCGGCCGTTTGGCAGCGCTGTGTTGCATCGCGGACCAGCTTGAGCTGGGGAAGGGGCGTAGGGCGGACAACGTCCACGGACGTCTGGGCTTGGAGAGCGCTCGGAATCATGGGGGCCTCCGGAGGGCACGCGCTGTATGTGGTCCTGCGCCTGGTTGGGCGAGGCAGGATCGGCCACCGCATGCAGCCACAGTTCGGTGTCCGTATGTTCAGTATCGGAGGTGCACCGTTGGCGCGAAATCAGGCGGCGCTGAGATGTGTGTCGGCATAGGCTGCGATGTTGTCAGGCATCCCTGACAGCGACGATGGGTTTTTCCAGAGGCGCATCCATCACATGGCTAGTATCTCCCGCCATCCGGATGGGCTATGTTGTGTGCATCCCGGTCTTTTTTGGTGGCATTTGTGGTGGAGCAAGACAGCCATTCCTTAAAGGCGTCGCGCAGGCGCCTGTTGCTATCGCGTTCCACACTGGCCGAACTGGTGGCGGGTGGGTTGGCCATTCTGCTGCTCGCTGCGTCAGTCACTTGGCTTGCCATGGCGGTTCAGGCGCGGGATGCGCCGTTTGTATGGTTGGCCCTGGCAAGCATGGCGGCCGTCCTGGCGCTCGTCTTCTATTGGTTGCGACTTCGGGTGCTGCGTGCGGCGGTGGCAAAGGATCTGATCGATCTGGAGAAGAGCGAGGCCCGGTTGGCGGGCATCATCCGCTCCTCCATGGAGGCCATCATTTCCGTGGACGATGCGCAGCGCATCGTTCTGTTCAATCCCATGGCGGAAACCCTGTTCGGATGCCCGGCCAAGCATGCCATCGGCCGGCCGCTGTCCGATTTCATGCCGGAACGGTTTCGCGGTGCACACGAGGCACACGTGCGGCGCTTTAGCGTGACAGGCGTATCCGAGCGCCAGATGGGCAAGCAGCGCCCGTTGTTCGCGCTGCATGCCGACGGCCGTGAATTCCCCATTGAGGCGTCGATCTCGCAGGTCGAGGTGAATGGTGGCAAGCTTTTTACCGTGATGTTGCGCGACACCACGGAGCGCGTGCGGGCGGAAGCGGCACTGCGGCGCTCGCAGGAAGAGTTGCAGCACCTGTCGGACAGCATTCTGGCGTCGCGGGAGGAAGAGCGGCATCGCATCGCGCGGGAGCTGCACGATGACCTTGGGCAGCGCCTGAGTGCGCTCAAGATGGATATCTCGTTGCTGGCAACGGACCTGCAGGCCGGGGGAAGTGACAGGGCGCTGATCTCGCAGACGGAGGCCATGCAACGCGTGATTGACGAGACCATTGCGGCAGTCCGACAGATTTCTGCGGATCTTCGTCCGCCGTTGCTCGATGAACTCGGGCTGGTGCCGGCCATCGAGTGGATCGCCAAGAACTTCCGTCAGCGCTTTGGGCTGATCGTCAACGTGCACGCCCAGGAGGCACCGCTGCAGGAGCGTGCGGCAATTTCGGTGTTCCGGATTGTGCAGGAGGCGCTCAACAACGTGGTGCGCCATGCCGACGCGACCCGCGTTGATATCGGGTTAGCGCAGCAAGGCGACATGCTTGAACTCACGATCCAGGACAACGGCCGTGGCTGGAGCGGGGTGCCGCCCACAGCGGGTGAGCGCAAGCCGCTGGGGCTGCTTGGCATTCGCGAGCGTGCGCGTCTGCTGGGCGGCCAGGCCTCTATCACGCATACGCCCAACAGCGGCTTTCGGTTGAGCGTGCGTTTTCCTGCTGCCCACGAAGTGACCGAGGAGACCGGACCATGATCCGCGTGATGATTGCCGACGATCACGCTGTCATGCGCGACGGCGTACGCCATATTCTGGAGCGTGCTGGAGATTTCGAGGTTGCCTGCGAGGCGTCCGACGGCACCCAGGTGCTGCAGCTCGTGCGCGAGTACCAGCCACAGGTGATCGTGCTTGACCTGTCGATGCCGGGGCGCAGTGGGCTGGAGCTGCTGCGCCAGCTGCATGACGATCACCCGACCGTACGAGTGCTGGTGCTGACCATGCACGCAGAGGAGCAGTATGTGGCGCGCGCCTTTCGCGCGGGGGCTGCGGCCTATCTGACCAAGGAAAGCGCCGCGACCGAATTGGTGACGGCGTTGCAAAAAGTGGCGCGTGGCGGCACGTATGTCAGCCCGCCCATGGCCGAAAAACTGGCACACAGCCTGGGCGAAGCCAACGAAGAGGCTGCCCACACCCGCCTGTCCGACCGGGAGATGGAGGTCTACCGCCGGCTGGTACGCGGAGAACCGCTCACGGAAATTGCCACCAGCCTGTGCGTGAGCGCCAAGACCATCAGCACTTACAAGATGCGTCTGATGGACAAGCTGCAGGTGTCCAGCGACGCCGCGCTGGTGCGCTATGCGATACGCCATCGCCTGTTCTCGGACGACGACATCCTGTAGCGCATCCACGCGCAAGACGTGCGCCGCCTCTGCGGCACATCAACGTGCGTAACGGTCCGCTGATGCAGATCAATGGTCGGGCGCGGCAGTTGCCTAGCATGGAATCTCTACTCCAACGGATGATTTCCATGAAAGCACTGGTCTATGACGGCGCCGGCAAGATCTCGCTGGCAGACAAGCCGAAGCCCGAGTTGCAGGCGCCCAGCGATGCCGTGGTCCGCGTGACGTTGACGACAATCTGCGGGACCGATCTGCACATCATCAAGGGCGATGTGCCCACCTGCGAACCCGGGCGTACGCTGGGGCATGAGGGTGTCGGGGTCGTCGAGTCCGTCGGCGCCGCTGTGACGTCGCTCAAGCCGGGCGACCACGTGTTGATCTCGTGTATCTCTTCATGCGGAAAATGCGCGAACTGCCGACGCGGCATGTACTCGCATTGCGAGACGGGAGGCTGGATCCTGGGAAACCGCATCGATGGCGTGCAGGCCGAGTACGTCCGGATACCGCACGCAGAAACCAGTCTCTACAAGCTGCCGCCGGGTATCGACGAAGAGGCGCTGGTCATGCTGTCAGACATCTTGCCGACCGGCTTCGAATGCGGCGTCCTGAATGGCCGCGTGCAGCCGGGCAGCACCGTGGCGATTGTCGGTGCCGGGCCCATCGGGTTGGCCTCGCTGCTGACCGCCCAGTTCTACTCGCCTGCCCAGATCATCCTGATCGATACCAACGCCGCCCGCCTGGAGGTGGCGAGCCGGCTGGGCGCCAGTGCGTGCATCAACGTCACCAATGAAGATGCGGTTGCCGCAGTAAAGACGCTGACCGATGGCGTGGGCGTGGATTGCGCAATCGAAGCGGTCGGCGTGCCTGCCACGTTCGAGCTGTGTCAGGACCTTGTTGCACCGGGTGGCGTGATTGCCAATATCGGCGTGCACGGCGTGAAGGCGGATCTGCATCTGGAAACACTGTGGAGCCAGAACATCGCCATCACCACACGGCTGGTCGATACGGTCAGCACGCCGATGCTGCTGAAGACGGTGCGCTCAGGCAAGCTCCAACCAGGCCAACTCATCACGCACCGGTTCACGCTGGAAGACATCCTCTCCGCCTACGACACCTTCCGCAACGCGGGGGAGTCACATGCACTCAAGGTCATCATCGCCGCCTAGGGCACCCAGGTGACAACGGCCACGGAGGGTCATGCACGTCAGCCCCGGCGGGAGCACCACGCATAGGCCAAGCGCACGACGTGGCACGTGGTGTCGCAAGACTGTGCCGGCAAGCCCGTGTGGGTGATCCCACGCGCAGGCTGATCTGCCGGCGCCATTGCCCAGGGAGGCCATTGCCCTGGTGAGACGACGCGTGAACACGCCTTCAGGTGGGGCACCCAGAAGGGATCTTGGCCGGCCCCGTCGATGAGGGTGCACGCTCGCCGGATGACGACACCACGTGTTGATCTGCCGCAAAGCATGCCTGGTTTGTCGTGCCACGATACATGCGCTGGCCCCCAAAAGCCCAGCGGGGCCATTCATCAGGAGGCTGTCATGAGCCAACTCAGGCGTTACGACCCATTCGCCATCGAACCGGTGGGCGACATGTTTCAAGGGCTTCTGCGTTCGTTCCGCGGTGGCGTGGACGGCGCGCTACCGTTCAAAGTCGACGTGACGGAATCCGATACGGCCTACAACGTCGTTGCGGAAATCCCGGGTGCGAAGAAGGAAGACATTGACGTGACCGTCGACCGCGGCACGGTCATGCTCTCTGCCAAGGTGGAGCGTCAGTCCGAGAAGAAGGAGGGCGAGCGCGTCATCCGCAGCGAGCGCTACAGCGGATCGATGCAGCGCATGTTCACGCTGGATGCCGCCATCGACGAAGGCAAGGTGGAAGCCACTTACGAGAACGGGCTGCTGCGCGTGACGCTGCCCAAGAAGGAAGCCTCGCCGCAGCAACGCATCACGATTCGTTAAGCGCGGGAGCAGCGCATGCGATTGCAGTTTCTCGGGGCCACCGACACGGTGACCGGCTCGAAGTACGTGCTGGAGGCAGCCGGGCATCGCGTCATGGTCGATTGCGGGCTGTTCCAGGGCTACAAGTCCTTGCGACTGCGGAACTGGGACGCGCTCGCCGTCAATCCGCACCACGTCGACGCTGTCGTCCTCACGCATGCCCACATCGACCACAGCGGCTACTTGCCGCTGCTGGTCCGCAACGGGTTTCGCGGCCCCGTCTACTGCACGAAGGGTACGGCCGAGCTGTGCAACATCCTCCTCCCCGATAGCGCACGGCTTGCCGTTGAAGATGCGCAGTACGCCAATGCGCAGGGCTTCTCGCGTCACCATCCTGCCTTGCCGCTCTACGACGAGCAGGACGCCGCCAAAGCGTTGCGCAGGCTGCATCCGATGAACCATGGGGAACGCTTTCCTGTGGCCGATGGGGTTGAGGCCGAGTTTCACCGTGCCGGACACATCATCGGTGCCTCCACTGTGACGGTGCTGACGGAAGGCCGGCGCATCGTGTTCTCGGGCGACTTGGGGCGGCAGGTCGATCCGGTGATGCGTCCGCCGGAGGCGGTGGCAGAGGCCGATACCTTGCTGGTGGAATCCACCTATGGGGATCGGCTGCATCCATCCGGCGATCCGCTCGACGAACTTGAACGGATCGTGCACAGAACCCTGGAGCAGGGCGGCACGCTGCTGATTCCCGCATTTGCGGTCGGTCGCACGCAAGCGTTGCTGTACTGCCTCTACAAGCTGATCCAGGCGCATCGGATTCCGCACGTGCCGATTTATCTCGACAGCCCGATGGCCGAGCGGGCCACCGAGGTGTTTGCCCGCCACGTTGACGAGCTGCATATCGATGCCGTGGATTGCCAGGCAGCCTGTGCGCTGGCGATTCCAGTGCAAAGCCCGCAGCAGTCGATGCACCTGTCTAACGACCGCGCGCCGAAGATCATCCTCGCTGCCAGTGGCATGGCCATAGGCGGCCGCGTCTTGCATCACCTGAAGAGCTTCGGCGGCGGCAAGCGCAATGCCATTCTGATGTCAGGGTTCCAGGCGGCCGGCACGCGTGGGGCGGCGCTGCTGGCCGGGCAGCGGCAGTTGCGCGTGCATGGCCGCGATGTGGCCATCCGCGCCACGGTTGAGCAGATCGCCAATCTTTCCGCCCACGCCGATGCCAACGAGTTGATGACCTGGCTGCGTGGATTTTCTCGCGCACCGCAGCAGACATTCATCGTCCATGGCGAGCCGGCCGCCAGCGACGCCTTGCGCCAGCGGATCGAACGCGAACTGCAATGGCCTGTGTGCATGCCGGAGTACCGGCAGTCCTATGCGCTGAGCTGATCATGGAACCCCTCACGTCACTTCGTACGTTCTCGGGCAAGCCGCAAAGGCGGGTCGTACTGGCTTTGCCAGGCAATCAGGCTGCAGCCGCCAGGCTGGCCGTGCCCCTGGCAGCCGAAATTGGACACGCCGAGCTGAAACGCTTTCCTGATGGTGAATTCCACGTGAGGCTGCAAACGCCCGTGAGCGATGCTGACGTGGTCATCGTCTGCACGCTGGATAGGCCGGACGACAAGGTCATGGCATTGCTGTGGCTTGCCATTGCCGCCCGCCAGGGTGGGGCAGCCCGTGTTGGACTGGTCGCACCGTATTTGGCCTACATGCGGCAAGACGCCATCTTCCAACCGGGGGAGATCTGCGCGGCACAGCATTTTGCCGAGTTGCTGACGCGCTATTTCGATTGGTTGGTCGCAGTCGACCCTCACCTGCATCGCATTCCGAACCTGTCGGACATCTATGGCGTGCCGGCTGCCGCAGTGCAGGCGGCACCCGCCGTGGCCGCATGGGTGCAGACCCACGTCACCAAACCGCTGCTGGTCGGGCCGGATGAGGAAAGCCGGCAATGGGTCGAACACGTGGCCAACCTCTGCGGTGCGCCCTGGACGGTTCTGAGCAAGACGCGCCACAGCGCCTGGCGCGTGGAGGTGTCGGCAGTCCGATCCGATTTGCCAACGGAGCGTACGCCTGTATTGGTCGACGACATCATCTCCACCGGCCGCACCATGATTGCAGCGGCCGACCAGTTACGCAGGGCAGGGCTGCCGCACCCCGTATGCGTAGGCGTCCACGCGGTGTTTTCCGCAGATGCCTACAGTGAGTTGAGTGCCGTGGCAGCCGACGTTGTCACCTGCGACACCATCGCCCACCCCACCAACCGCATCGAGCTGACGGAGCCCATTGTCGAGGCGATTTCAAACATGTTTGATCTACCTCTGCCCACCGCTACGCGGCGCCTTGTACGGTAGTGGCAGGGTCCTAACGCCAACGAAGGCAAGACCCCAACCCTGTGTGAGATGCACCATGAAACAGATCGAATTCCAGGCTTGCGAGCCAATCTACTGCGCGGCGGGCCCAACGTTGCTGTGCGGCGCCTCGGTGGATGGCAATAACGCCACCTATGCCATTACCGCAGAAGCACTCGAAGACCACTTTGGCGCGCGGTCGTGCCGCTCAGAAGATCTCGTGCAGGCTTTCTCCGGCCACCGCAACGATATCGAGGCCGTTGCACGGGCCATGTTTGAGATGACCGGGTCCAAACAGATCACCCTGCATAGCGGCCACTTCCGCTTTCGCCTCTAAGCGCCGCTAAGCCGATTAGGAGCCGTCACCATGCTTGTTCCGCCCGAGGTAGCGGTGCTGCCGGACCGGCTGACCTTCAAGCCCCTGGGCATCGACACCTGGCAGGAGCATGTCATCTACATGCATCCGGACTGTGCGATCTGCCGGTCGGAAGGGTTTACCGCGCAGGCTCGGGTGGAGGTACGGATTGGTCAACGGTCCTTGATTGCCACGCTCAACATGGTCGGTTCAGGGCTGCTGGAGATGTGCGAGGTCAGCCTGTCCGTCAGTGCCGTCGAGTCGCTGATGGCAAGGCCTGGCGATGTGGTGACGGTCAGCCACGCCCCGGCGCTGGAGTCGTTGCGGGCGGTGCGCGCCAAGATCTATGGGGCGCATCTGGATACGCATCAATTGGCAAACGTCGTGAGTGACATCGCCAAGGAGCGCTATGCCGATGTCTACATCGCGGCATTCCTGAGCGCTTGCGGCGGCGAGCGCATGAGCGTCAAAGAGACCATCGACCTGACGCAAGCCATGGTCGACACGGGTGAACGTCTCAAATGGGACCGCGCCATCGTGGCGGACAAGCATTGCGTGGGCGGCCTGCCCGGCAACCGCACGAGCCCAATCGTGGTGGCTATTGCCGCGGCGGCAGGTCTGCTGCTGCCCAAGACGTCTTCACGCGCGATCACCTCGCCTGCCGGCACCGCCGATACGATGGAAACCCTCACCCGCGTAGCGTTGAGCGCCACGGAGTTGCGGCGCGTCGTTGATCGGGTGGGGGCTTCACTGGCGTGGGGCGGTGCGCTGAGCCTGAGCCCCGCAGACGATGTGCTGATCCGCGTGGAGCGGGCGCTGGATGTGGACAGCGATGCCCAACTGGTGGCCTCCATCCTGTCGAAGAAGATCGCGGCTGGGTCGACCCACGTGCTGATCGACGTACCTGTGGGGCCAACGGCCAAGGTGCGCCGCCTGCAGGATCTGGAGCGTTTGCGCATGCTGCTCGAACGCGTAGCGCGAGCGTTTGGTGTGCACGTCATGATCGTGCGTACCGATGGCGCGCAACCCGTAGGCCGTGGCATTGGCCCGGCGCTTGAAGCGCGAGACGTTCTGGCCGTGCTGCAGCGCTCGCCAACGGCGCCGTTTGATTTGCGGGAACGGTCGTTGCTGCTGGCCGCGGTGCTGCTGGAGTTCTGTGAGGCAGCAGAGCAGGGCGCGGGGCTTCAACTGGCGACGGGCTTGCTTGACAGTGGCGCTGCGTGGCGCAAGTTCGAGGAGATCTGCGAAGCGCAAGGCGGGCTGCGCGTACCGGGCGAAGCGATCTTCCGTCACGATGTTGTTGCTGAGCAGGACGGCATCGTGACCGAGATCGACAACCGGCATCTCGCCCGTATCGCCAAGCTTGCCGGCGCGCCGGTACGCCAGGTGGCCGGCGTGGAAATGCATGCGAGGTTGCATGATCAGGTTCAGGCAGGACAGCCGCTCTTTACCATTCACGCCCAGGCTTCGGGTGAACTGGAGTATTCCTCAGCCTATGCGCGGATGCACTCGGCGGTATCTCTGGCCCCAATCGAGCATGCTGGCGTGTGCTCGCCTGTACTACCGGCTTGTCAGCAAGGGCATTGAACGATGGGCGGTAGCCTGCTGCTGCGTCAACCCTTGCGGCCTGAAGCGCGTGGCCGACGGGCACCATGCATCCTTACCTGCCGAGCAGGCAAATCGCTCACGCAATCCGCCAGGCTGCATGTCATGTCTGTGAAGGGCATCTAGAGTCGGCGCTCTTGTCTCGGTTTGAGATGCATCAAGTTCCTGCCGCGGCAGCTGGCATCTAATGGGTTGCATATTTGCAACCGTTTGACGCCCCCGACCATGCGCACCGCCCCCGTGCCGTCTTCCCCAGCTGCCGAGCTGATCGATCCGCCGTTTCACGCTGCGCTTGCTCGTACGTCGAATTCGTTGTCATTTGTATCGATGCAACTGGCGTTGCTCGATTGGGCCCTGCACCTGGCGGTATCGCCCGGCAAGCGGCTCGACCTGTGCCGGCTGGCGTTGACCCAGGCCGAACAGCTCGGGCGCTACATCCAGAACTGCATGGCGGCGGGCCCTCAGCAGCCGTGTCTTTGCGTTCTGCCGCCGGCACAAGATCGTCGCTTTGCGGCCGACGAGTGGCGCCTGTGGCCGTTCAACGTACTGCACCAATCCTTCCTGCTGACCGAGCAATGGTGGGAGGCGGCCACGCGCGGCGTGTGGGGCGTCGCCAGGCACCATGAAGACGTGGTGGCCTTTGCCGCACGGCAGTGGCTCGACATGATGTCGCCAGGCAATCAACTGGCGACGAACCCTGTCGTTTTGCGTCAGACCGTTGCGCAGCACGGCACGAATCTCGTGCGGGGCGCGCTCAATGCGCTTGACGATCTGGAGCGTGCCATGAGCGGTGCGCCGGCCGCCGGCACCGAGCGTTTCGTGGTGGGGCGCGACGTGGCGGTGACGCCCGGCAAGGTCGTGCTGCGCAATCGCCTGATGGAACTGATCCAGTACACCCCCATCACGTCTGTCATGCCCAAGGTTCAGGCCGAGCCCATCCTGATCGTGCCGGCGTGGATCATGAAGTACTACATCCTGGATCTATCCCCGCAGAACTCGCTGATCCGCTACCTGGTGGAGCAGGGCCATACCGTGTTCTGCATCTCCTGGAAGAACCCTGACGAGGCGGACCGCGATCTCGACATGGATGACTACCTCAAGCTCGGCGTCTTTGCCGCGCTCGATGCGGTCAATGCCATCGTGCCGAATCAGCGCGTGCACGCTACGGGCTACTGTTTGGGCGGCACGCTGCTTGCCATCGCCGCAGCAGCCATGGCGCGCGATGGCGATGCGCGGCTGGCGTCCATGACGCTCTTTGCCGCGCAGACCGATTTTTGTGAACCGGGCGAACTGGGCCTGTTCATTGACGAAGCGCAGGTCAGTCTGCTTGAAGCGCAGATGGCGCAGACCGGCTACCTGCGTGCAAGCCAGATGGCCGGCGCCTTCCAGATGCTGCGGTCATACGACTTGCTGTGGTCGCGCGTGGTGGGCGAATACCTGCTGGGCGATCGCGCGCCCATGAATGACCTGATGGCCTGGAATGCCGATGCCACACGCATGCCCGCGCGCATGCACAGCCAGTATCTGCGGCGCCTGTTCTTGAATGATGATCTGAGCGAAGGGCGCTACCCCGTCAACGGCGCGCCCGTGGTCCTGAACGATCTGGACCTGCCGATTTTCGTGGTGGGCACGCTGACCGATCACGTGGCGCCGTGGCGCTCGGTCTACAAACTGCATCACCTGACCGAGGCGGAATTGACGTTCGTACTGACCAGCGGCGGCCACAACGCCGGCATCGTCAGCCCGCCGGCAAACTCGCATCGGCGCTTCCAGATGCAGACACGTCACGCAGGCGCGGTTTCGGCAGCGCCGGATGATTGGCTGGCATCCGCCCCGACCACGGATGGTTCATGGTGGCCGGCATGGCATGCATGGCTGACCGCGCATGCATCCGTCTCCGCACCCGTCAAGCCACCCAAGATGGGCGCACCGGGCCTGTCGCCACTGGACGATGCGCCTGGCACCTACGTGCTGGAGAAATAAATGCGTGTGCAAAAACAACCCTTGGCGTGCGGCTGGTACGCCGGCACACGGTTGGCCACCCTTGCCGCAATGGCCGCAGCCACAGCCGTACTGGCGCTGTCGGGCTGTATCTCGATGGCACCGCCTTACCAAGCCCCCGCGCTGCCCGTGGCCCAGCACTATGACGCCGACGATGGCCGTGATGGCCTGTCCGCCGCTGCGGTCGGCTGGCAAGCCTACTTTACGGACACACGTCTGCAGGCATTGATTGCCCAGGCGCTGGAGAACAACCGAGACTTGCGGACCGCCGTGCTGCGTGTGGAAGAAGCACGCGCGGCGTTCGGCATCCAGCGGGCGGAAACGTTTCCGCACCTCAATGCGCAGGCCGGCATCAACCGCCTGAGCATTCCGGCTGACCTGAGCCCCCTCGGCATGCCCATGCGGGTGAGCCAGTACCAGGTGGGCGCGGGTGTCTCCAGCTGGGAGATCGATTTCTGGGGGCGCGTTCGCAATCTCAATGACGCCGCGCTGGAAAGCTACGTGGCGTCCGATGCGGCGCGCCGTGCGGTCGCACTCGGGCTGATCGCACAGGTGGCCGACAGCTATCTGGTTTTGCGTGAACTGGATGAGCGCATTGCGCTGGCGCAGCAGACCGTGGACAGTCGCACCGAGACCCTGCGCATCTTCTCGCGCCGTGTGGCGGTGGGGGCGACATCGCGGTTGAACCAGACCCAGGTCGAGACCCTGCTGACCCAGGCGCAGGCATTACTGACGCAACTACAGCAGGCACGCGACGCACAGGCACACGGTCTGGCGCTGCTCGTGGGCAAGCCGATCGACCTGCCGCCGGTGGCCGAGCCGCTTGATGAGCACCGGATGCTGGCCGAACTGCGTGCAGGGTTGCCCTCCGACCTGCTGACGCAACGCCCGGACATTGCTGCTGCAGAACACCGGCTGCGTGCCGCGCATGCCAGCATCGGCGCAGCACGCGCGGCGTTCTTCCCACGCGTGGCATTGACTGGCGCGTACGGCACGGTCAGCCCCGAACTCGGCAACCTGTTTGCACCGGGCACGCGCGCGTGGGTCTTTGCGCCGAGCGTGACCCTCCCGCTGTTCGAGGGCGGCAAGCTGCGCAGCAATCTCGACCTGGCGGAAGCCCGCCGTGACCTTGCCGTGGCTGGCTACGAGAAGACCGTACAAAGCGCGTTCCGCGATGTGTCCGACGCGCTTTCCGCGCGCAAGTGGCTGGCCGAACAACTCGACATTGCGCAGGCTGCGCTGGCGGCGCAGACCGAGCGTGCACGGCTGTCGCAACTGCGCTTCGATGCCGGAGCCTCGACGTTTCTGGAGGTGCTCGACGCGCAGCGCGATCTGCTGGCCGCGCAGCAGCAACTGGTCCAGGTGCGCCGCGCGCTGCTGTCCAGTCGCGTGGGCCTGTATGCAGCGCTGGGCGGCGGCACGCAGGCCGTCGAATCCGCATCCGATCCCCATACCCATCTGAGCCTGACGCCCACTGCGCGCGCATCGGGAGAACCAACACCATGACAACAACGCCCCAACAACGATGGATTGCATTGATCGCTGCCGCTCTGGTGATTGCCGGTGGTGCATTTGCATGGAAGGCCTTGCGGCAGGACGGCCCCGGCAAGGGCTTTGCCAGCGGTAACGGCCGCATCGAGGCCACCGAGATCGATGTGGCGACCAAGCTCCCCGGCCGCGTGCAGGACATCCTGGTGGATGAGGGTGACTTCGTGACTGCCGGTCAGCCGCTGGCGCACATGCAGATACAGACGCTGGAAGCCCAGCGTGACGAGGCCCAGGCGCGGCAGCAGCAGTCCGTCTCCGCCGTGGCCAGCGCGCAGGCCCAAGTGGCCGTGCGAGAGGCGGACCGGCAGGCGGCCCTGGCGCAGATCGCCCTGCGCGAAAGCGATTTGGATGCGGCACAGCGCAGGCTGGCGCGTTCTGAAACGCTGTCGCACGAAGGGGCGTCGTCCATGCAGGAGCTGGATGACGACCGTGCCCGCGTGCGGGGCGCCAAAGCCGCACTGGTGGCGGCCCGCGCGCAAGCGGAAGCGGCACAGGCCGCTGTGGCCGCAGCCCGCACGCAGGTGGCCGGCGCCAATGCCACCGTCAAGGCGGCAGACGCGACGGTGTCGCGCGTGAAGGCGGACATCGACGACAGCGCCCTGGCCGCCCCGCGAGATGCCCGTGTGCAATATCGCATCGCTCAGCCCGGCGAGGTGCTGGCCGGTGGCGGGCGGTTGCTCAACCTGGTGGATCTGTCCGACGTCTACATGACTTTCTTCGTGCCAGAGACGGACGCCGGGCGCATTGCCATGGGCAGCGAGGTGCGCATCGTGCTCGATGCCGCGCCGCAGTATGTGATTCCGGCCCGCGTGTCGTTTGTGGCCAGCACCGCGCAGTTCACGCCCAAGACCGTGGAAACGGCCACCGAGCGCCAGAAGCTGATGTTCCGGGTCAAGGCGCAGATTGATCGTGATCTGCTGCGCAAGCACCTCAAGCTGGTGAAGACCGGTTTGCCCGGCATGGCGTGGCTCAAGCTCGACGGCCAAGCCGAATGGCCGGCCAACCTGGCGATCAAGGTTCCGCAGTGACCCAGTTCGCCAATCCGCTTACCCAGCACGATGCCCAGCTTGGGCCGCCGCTTGGTCCACCCGTCGTCAGCCTGGCCGGCGTGCGCCTGCGTTACCGCAAGACACTGGCGCTGGATGGCGTCACGCTCGACCTGCCGGCCGGTTGCATGGTGGGGCTGATCGGGCCCGACGGCGTGGGCAAGTCGAGCCTGCTGTCATTGGTGGCGGGTGCACGGGCCTTGCAGGATGGGGCCGTGCACGTGCTGGGCAGCGACATGGCCGACCGCCGCGCACGTGCCGCGGTCGGCCCGCGTATTGCCTACATGCCGCAAGGCTTGGGGCGCAATCTGTATCCCACGCTGTCGATCGAAGAGAACCTGCAGTTCTTCGGCCGCCTGTTCGGTCACAACGCAGCGGAGCGCCGCCGCCGCATCGATGCGCTCACGGCCAGCACTGGCCTGCGGCCATTCCTTTCGCGGCCGGCGGGCAAGTTGTCGGGCGGTATGAAACAGAAGCTGGCGCTGTGCTGCGCGCTGATCCATGACCCCGATCTGCTGATTCTCGATGAGCCGACCACGGGCGTTGACCCGCTCTCGCGCAGCCAGTTCTGGGATTTGATTGCCAGCATTCGGGCCGAGCGCCCAGGCATGAGCGTGATCGTGGCCACCGCGTACATGGAAGAGGCCGAGCGCTTTGACTGGCTGGTCGCCATGGATGCAGGGCAGGTGCTTGCCACCGGCACGCCGGCGGCGTTGCGCAGCCGCACGGGCACCGATACGCTGGAGGCCGCGTTCATTGCGCTGCTGCCGCCCGCACGCCGGCAAGGGCACCAAGCCGTGGTGGTGCCGCCGCTGGTGGCCGGCGCGGACGACGATGTGGCCGTGCAGGCGAGCGGACTGACAATGCGTTTTGGCGACTTTGTGGCGGTCGACCACGTCGACTTCCGCATCCGTCGCGGAGAGATCTTCGGCTTTCTCGGCTCCAACGGCTGCGGCAAGTCGACCACCATGAAGATGCTCACCGGCCTGCTGCCCGCCAGCGAGGGCCAGGCGTGGTTGTTTGGCCATCCGGTCAACCCGAAGGACATCGACACGCGCCGGCGCGTGGGCTACATGTCGCAGGCGTTCTCGTTGTACGGCGAGTTGACCGTGCGCCAGAACCTCGTACTGCATGCGCGCCTGTTCCAGTTGCCCGAACCCGAGGTGCAACCGCGTGCGGCAGAGATGCTCGCCCGTTTCGGGCTCCAGGAGGTGGCCGACAGCCTGCCCGAGAGCCTGCCGCTGGGCATGCGGCAGCGCCTGTCACTGGCCGTGGCGATGGTGCACAAGCCGGAACTGCTGATCCTGGACGAGCCGACCTCCGGCGTGGACCCGGTCGCGCGCGACATGTTCTGGCGCCTGATGGTCGACCTCGCACGGCAAGATCGCGTCACCATCTTCATCTCCACGCACTTCATGAACGAGGCCGAGCGCTGCGATCGCATCTCGCTCATGCACGCTGGCCGCGTGCTGGTGAGCGATGCGCCCGCCGCGCTGGTACGTACGCGCGGCACGCAGACGCTGGAGCAGGCGTTCATTGCCTATCTGCGGGAAGCGTCTGAAACGGTGTCCGACGCGGCTCCCGGCGCCAACGAGGTCGCCGCACCGGCACCGGCACCCGTAGCAACCACCACCACATCAACCGGCACGTCTACCCGTCGTCACTTCAGCCTTGCGCGTGCCTTGAGCTACTCGCAACGCGAGGCGCTGGAACTGCGCCGCGACCCGGTGCGCGCCACGCTGGCCCTGCTGGGCACGGCCATCCTGATGTTCATCATCGGATACGGCATCAGCCTGGATGTGGAGAACCTCACCTACGCGGTGCTCGACCGCGACCAGACCGCAATCTCGCGTGATTACACGCTCAACCTGGCCGGCTCGCGGTATTTCATCGAAAAACCCCCGATTCGCGACTACGCTGAGTTGGACCGCCGCATGCGCAACGGCGAGCTGTCGCTGGCGATTGAAATTCCCCCAGGCTTTGCGCGCGATGTGGAGCGCGGCGCGGCCGTACAGATCGGCGCCTGGGTGGACGGTGCCATGCCCACCCGTGCAGAAACCGTACGCGGCTACGTGCAGGCCATCCACCAGCTCTGGCTGGCTGATGCCGCCGTGCACCGGCTGGGGATGCGGCTTGCGATGCCCAGCACGATTGAGACGCGCTATCGCTACAACCCCGACGTGAGAAGCCTGCCCGCCATGGTGCCCGCCGTGATCCCGATGCTGCTGATGATGATTCCTGCCATGCTGGCGGCGTTGTCGGTGGTGCGCGAAAAGGAACTGGGCTCCATCATCAACTTCTACGTGACGCCGGTCACCCGCGCGGAATTCGTGCTGGGCAAGCAGGCACCGTACATCGTGCTGGCGATGCTGAACTTCCTGCTGCTGGCATTGCTGGCGGTGACGGTATTCGGTGTGCCGATCAAGGGCAGCTTTGCGACGCTCGCGCTGGGGGCGTTGATCTTCGTGACGTGCTCGACGGGTTTCGGGTTGTTTGCGTCAACGTTCACGCAAAGCCAGATTGCCGCCATGTTCGTCACCATGATCGGCACGATCATCCCGTGTGTGCAGTTTGCGGGCCTGCTCAACCCCGTGTCGTCACTGGAGGGTGTGGGGGCCATGATCGGGCGCGTGTATCCGGCCACCCATTTCCTGACCATCAGCCGGGGCGTGTTCAGCAAGGCGCTGGATGTGGGTGCATTGGGCAGCGCCTTCTGGCCGCTGCTGGCGGCGGTGCCAGTCATCCTGGCCGCCACGCTGTTGATGCTGCGCAAGCAGGACCGGTAGGGGGCGCGCCATGTCAGACCATTCGACCGATCGCCGCGCGGCCCGCTTGCGCAACATCTTCCGCCTGGGTGTCAAGGAGCTGTGGAGCCTGGTGCGCGACCCCATGATGCTGGTGTTGATCGCCTACACCTTCACGCTATCGATCTACGTGGCGGCCACGGCCATGCCGGAGAGCCTGCACAACGCCTCGATCGCCATCGTGGACGAAGACAGCTCGCCGCTGTCGGCACGCATTGTTTCGAGTTTCTATCCACCGCATTTCCGTACGCCCGCGCTGATTCCGCTCACCGAGATGGATGCCGGCATGGACAGCGGGCGCTACACCTTTGTGCTCGACATCCCGCCCAACTTCCAGCGCGAC
Organism: Ralstonia sp. AU12-08; assembly: GCF_000442475.1. Classification (NCBI taxonomy): domain Bacteria; kingdom Pseudomonadati; phylum Pseudomonadota; class Betaproteobacteria; order Burkholderiales; family Burkholderiaceae; genus Ralstonia; species Ralstonia sp. AU12-08. Next base: position 171,688 of record NZ_ASZV01000010.1, read on the forward strand.
GTGCTGGCGGGGCGCGCACCGGCCATCCAGCTCAATATAGACGCCACCCGCATGAGCCAGGCCTTTACGGGCAACGGCTACATCCAGCAAATCGTCTCGGGTGAGGTGAACGAGTTCCTGCAGCGCCACCGCGCCGCACCCACCGCGCCGGTCGACCTGGTGATGCGCACGCGCTTCAACCCCAACCTGGAACAGACGTGGTTCGGCTCGCTGATGGAGATCATCAACAACGTGACCATGCTGTCGATCATCCTGACCGGCGCCGCGCTCATCCGTGAACGGGAACACGGCACCATCGAACACCTGCTGGTGATGCCCGTCACGCCGTTCGAAATCATGATGGCCAAGGTGTGGTCGATGGGGCTGGTGGTGGTGTTGGCTGCACTGGTGGCACTGGTGTTTGTGGTGCAGGGCGCGCTGCATGTGCCCATTGAAGGCTCGATTCTGCTGTTCATGCTGGTGGCCACGCTGCACCTGTTTGCCACCACCTCCATGGGCATCTTCCTTGCGACGGTGGCGCGGTCCATGCCGCAGTTCGGCATGCTGCTGGTGTTGGTGCTGCTGCCGCTGCAGTTGCTCTCGGGTGGCACCACCCCGCGCGAGAGCATGCCCGCATTCGTGCAGGACATCATGCTGGCCGCGCCGACCACGCATTTTGTATCGGCGTCACAAGCGATTCTTTATCGGGGTGCAGGATTGTCCGTCGTGTGGCCGCAGTGCCTGGCCATCTGCGCAATCGGCGCCGTACTGTTTGTCGCATCATTGACGCGCTTTCGTAAAACCATCAGCCAGATGGCCTAAGAGATGGCCTAAGGAGCCAACATGGACACACCTGCCAACCTTCCTCTCGCGCTCTTCAAGGCGCAAGCCGCACTCGGGCTGCAAACGCTGGGCTTGCTCAAGACGGCGCGCCAACGTTGGTATGCACTGGGTGCAGAATTGCTGGCCGAAGACGTCGCTCGCACAGAATCTGCGCTGACCGATCTGCAAGGCGTTGAAGACTGGAGCGCATTGGCAGCAGGGCTGCCGAACGCCTTCTGGCAGGGCAACCAGCGCGCAATGAATGTGCTGCAGGGCGTGATGCAGACCGCCATGGCCAATCAAGCCAGCTTTGCCACGGACTACCAGCGCGCCATGCTGGAGTGGCAGCAAGCTTCGGTGCAGGCGCTGAGCGCGGCTGGCAATGCCATGCCGGTGCATACGGCGCTGCAGGGCATGCTGTCGTCGCTGGGGGTGCCGGCCGATGTGTTCATCCGTGCGGCAACGGTGTCGCCAAGCACGGCACCCGCGCGCGGCAAGGGCAACGGTCAACTTCGTACGGCTTCCTGAGGAGCGCGCATGGGTCCCGATCATCTGCCGGCACCGCCGGCATCACTGCCGGGCGGCGATCTGAGCGTGGTGCGCAATCGCACGTTCGACGAAATCGCCGTTGGCGAAACGGCCGCCATCCTGCGCACGCTGACAGCGGAGGACATCCAGCTCTTTGCCGTGCTGTCGGGGGATGTCAACCCGCAGCACCTGGACCCCGAGTTTGCGGCATCCACGCGCTTTCACGGCGTGATTGCCCACGGCATGCTGGGTGGCGCGCTGATTTCCGCCGTGCTCGGAACGCGCCTGCCTGGGCCCGGCACGGTCTACCTTGGGCAGACACTGCAGTTTCATGCGCCGGTGCGCATTGGCGATACGTTGACCATCCGCGTGACGGTGACCAGCAAGGACGACGAGAAGAAGCGGCTCAAGCTGGCGTGCACCTGTACGAACGACAGTGGCACCGTCGCCATCACGGGGGAGGCCGAAGTCATCGCGCCCACCGAACGGATCGAGCGGCCACGCACCACGCTGCCCGATGTACGCATCACCACCGGCGGCAATGGCATCCACCGGCTGCTCGACCACGTGCGGCCCCTGGGAGCGATCCGCATGGCAGTTGTGCACCCGTGCGACGCGCTGAGCCTGTCCGCCGTGCTGGATGCGCGTGCAGAAGGGCTCATCGTGCCGTGCCTGGTCGCACCGCGCGACAAGTTGATGCGCGTGGCCGCTGAGGCCGGGCTTGACCTGAGCGGCATGGAAATCGAAGGCGTGCCGCACAGCAGCGCCGCGGCCATGCGCGCCGTGGAGCTCGTAGCGCAGGGCAAGGCCGAGGCGCTCATGAAGGGCAGCCTGCATACCGATGAACTGATGGCGGCCGTGGTGCGCGCTGAAGCCGGGCTGCGCACCAAGCGCCGGATCAGCCATTGCTTCGTCATGCAGACACCAGCGTATCCGCGCCCGTTTATCGTGACGGATGCCGCCATCAACATTGCACCGACCCTGGATCAGAAGGCCGACATCATCCGCAACGCCATTGATCTGGCCCATGCGATTGGCGTGGCGCGACCGCGCGTGGCGATCCTGGCGGCCGTCGAGACCGTGAACCCGCACATGCCCGCCACGCTCGACGCAGCGGCACTATGCAAGATGGCCGACCGCGGCCAGATCGAAGGTGGCGTGCTGGACGGGCCACTGGCCTTCGACAACGCCGTATCTGCCGCTGCCGCGCGCATCAAGGGCATTGTTTCTGAGGTGGCGGGTCAGGCCGATGTGCTGGTGGTGCCGGATCTGGAAAGCGGCAATATGCTCGCCAAGCAGTTGGAGTACCTGGGCGGAGCCGCCAGCGCTGGCATTGTGCTCGGCGCGCGCGTGCCCATCGTCTTGACCAGCCGTGCCGATTCACGCGAATCGCGTATTGCCTCATGTGCCATCGCCACGTTGCTGGCACACCGTTACCGCATCCTGCCACCATGAACGATTGCATCGTCGTACTGAACTGCGGCTCGTCGAGCATCAAGTTTGCGCTGTTCGATGCCGCGCAGCTGCCGTTGCCCCGTACCCCCGTGTGGAGCGGGAAGGTGGAGGGCATCGGCACCGATCACCCCACAGCGACAGAAGCCGGGGCGCCAGCACAGGCTTTGGAGCTTGATGCCGCGCAGCCGTATCACGCTGCGCTGCTGCACATTCGCCAGCGTGTCGAGCACATGCTCGGCAACCGTCGTCTGGTTGCCGTGGCGCACCGGGTGGTGCACGGCGGCGCCAAGTACTTCGCACCCGTGCGTGTGGATGCGGAGGTGCTTGCTGATCTGCGCAGCTACATCCCGCTTGCGCCGCTGCACCAGCCGTTTGCGCTGGAGGCTATCGAGGCGCTTCTGACAGAGCTGCCCGAAGTGCCGCAGGTCGCGTGTTTTGATACCGCGTTCCACCACACGCTGCCGCAAGTTGAAATGATGCTGCCGTTACCGTATGCAGCGTGGGAGCGCGGACTACGGCGCTACGGCTTTCATGGGCTGTCGTACGAGTACATGTCGATCGTCTTGCCCGAGCGACATGGCGATATTGCCCGTGGGCGGACCATCGTCGCGCACCTTGGCAGCGGTGCCAGCCTATGTGCCATGCGCGGGCTGGAGAGCGTGGCGACCACGATGGGGTTTTCCGCGCTCGACGGCCTGATGATGGGCACACGCTGCGGCGCGTTGGACCCAGGCGCGGTGCTTTACCTGATGGAGACGGAGCATCTTTCTCCGGCGCAGGTGGGGCACGTCCTGTATCACGAATCCGGTCTGCTGGGCGTGTCGGGGGTGTCATCTGACCCGCGCGACCTGTTGGCGCAAGAGTCAGGCAACCCGCGCGTGCAGGCGGCGCTGGCGCTCTACGTGCGCCGCATCGTCCGCGAGATCGGCGCTCTGGTGGCTGTTCTGGGCGGTTTGGACTTGCTGGTTTTCACGGCGGGGATTGGCGAACACAACGCCGTGCTGCGTGAGCGCGTCGTGCATGCGCTCGGCTATCTGGGCGCGAATTTAAATGACGCGGCCAACCAGGCGCATGCCGCCATCATCTCCAGTTCGGCCAGCCGGATTTGCGTGGCGGTGGAACCGACCAACGAGGAGTGGGTTGCTGCCCAGCACGGTGCCCGATGCGTGCAGGGACGCGGTTGAGCGGGCGGCAGCAGTGCCCTTCAGCCTGCCGCCCCTCTTCCTTCAGGCAAGGTCATTCCTGACCCGCTCATCCGCCACGGAAGAGGGGCGCGCGCTCAGCTGATCAGAATGCGTGTTTCAGGCCAACCCCAGCCAGCACCGTTTTCGCACCGGGGGCGGTGCCTCCGGCAACAATCGACGTCTTGATGCTTTCGAGCGGATCTGCCGTACCCACGGCGCCGGCGTCCACATACACGAGTTGCACATACAGCGTGGTGCGCTTGGAGAACGCGTAGTCGTTGCTCAGCACAACCGATTTGGTGGAGCTGTCGTGCGCGCTGCTTTCGTATTTGCTGTAGTAGCCGGCCAGTGTGGCGGTATTGGCAGCGCTCCACCTGTAGTCGAGCCCGACGCCGAGCGATTTGACGTCCGACACGCGTGCGCCCGTGGGTGCATTGTTGGTGACGCCGATGTAGTTCACCCTGCCTGTGAAGGCGTCGAACGGCACCGCTACGCCCGCGCTCCACAGCCGGCTCAGTGTTTGGCCGGTGCCGCTGTCCGACGTGGATTGATAGCCGAGGCCGACCGTCACCGGGCCCGTATAGGTGGCCCCCAGCGAGAGCTCGTTGCCGCGCTTGAAGCTGCCTGCCGTCTCACCCAACGAATACGCGACACCCAGCCACACAGGGCCGAAGTTGTTGGCGTACTGCACGGCGTTGCCGATGAACACGCCCACATCGTTGCCGGGGTTCGTGCCGGCGCCCATCGCGTTGCCTGGGGCGGGGAGCTGGTTGTAGGCCCAGCCGTACAGGTTCGAGAACTGCTCCTTGAAGCCGCGTGCTTCGGTGCCGATCGTGCCGATCAGTGCCGGGCTGTATTGGCGACCCAGCGTGATCGCGCCCCAGTTGCCGCTGAGGCCAACGTTCGCCTGCCGGCGGAAGAGTTCTGAACTGAAGCCGGGGCCGGTGGTGAGCGTGCCGGTGTCGCTGCTGAAATGGCTTTCGAGGTTGAAGCTGGCCTTCAGGCCACCGCCCAGGTCTTCCACGCCCTTGAGGCCCCAGATGCTTGGGCTGATACCGCCCGAATGCAACTCTGTGATGCTGCCGCCGGCTGCGCTCCGGTTCTGGTATTGCAAGCCGGCGTCGACTGTGCCGTAGATCGTGACGGACGATTGTGCGATAGCCCCACTCGCAGCGCTGCCGAGGGCGGTTGCCAGGGCCGCCAGGGCGCATTGGCGAACGCGTTTGTTCTGCATGTTGTCTCCGTATTGTCTTTGTGTGATGCGCCTAAGGATTCGGCTCGGACGCATTGGGATGGGCGCCAATTGCGCGAAGCGCGCTCAACGCCGGCGGGGGCTTTTGCAATACGCGTACCAACGCGCAGGCGGCCGTTCGCGGTGCATTGCAAGCGGGTGGGCAACGTTTGCGGGTGCAGAGCGCTGGATGGGTGCTGTGGCGTGGCGGGACAGTCGGTGCAACACCTGTGCTGCGTTTGTTCAGCAATGGAGCGGGCTTGATCAGACCGCGGGCGCGTTCTGCATCCAGCAGTCTTCCAGTTCGCGCCAGGCGCGCGCCACGTTGAATGCGTGTCGAGGATGGAAGTGGCGCCAGTCGCGATACGCATCACCCGGCACGTAGTCGAGCGCGCGGGCCGCGTCTGCGCCGGACTCGATGGCCTGGGTGACCGCACCATCCAGCATGTCGAGATAGGACAGCGTGGGCTGCAGCATCAGCGCCGGGGTGCCGATGGCCGTGCCGACGACGATGCCGGCGGGCAGCGGGATCAACGCACGCAACGCGTGTTGCCACCCCACCAGCGAGCCTTCTTGCAGGTCCGGAATGCGCTGCCGATAGGCCAGGCCGCCCACGTAGAGCACGTGCCGCTGCGGGGCATACAACACCGTGTCTGACGCGCTATGCGCTGCCGCGTAGACGAGAACTTGCCACGCCGTCTTGCCGGTGTGCAGCCAATCGCCATCGCGCAGTGCGGGCTCGGGATAGACGATCTGCGTCTCACGCATGACGCGCTCGCCCAGCATCGCAGTCAACCTGGCCAGACAGGTCTCGCAGCGCTGCCGCATCAGGCTGGCGGTGGCAGCCGAGGCGAGAAACGCGGGGCGCGGCTGCAGTTGCGCGAAGGCCGCGTTGGCCAGCACGTGTTCGGGGTGCGCGTGCGTGTTGACCACCCAACGGATGGGCTCGGCGGTGATGTGCCGGATGGCGGCAATCAATCGATCACCCCATCGCGCATGCGGGCCGGGGTCGACCACCAGCACGCCGTTGCCGGTGACGTGCACCAGCGTTGGCACGACTTCTCCGGCGTTGGCGCGCGAGGCTTCGGCGTTGTCGGCGCGCGCGGCGTACAGGCCGTCCTGCAGGCGCAACAGCGTGACACGCGCGGGCGTTGCGGACGCAGCCAGGGCCGGGTTGATCAGGGTCGCGAGCATCAGGCGCATCCAGCGTCGCCGGGCAGGGTCTGGCGCCATGTCAGGGCGCCAGCGCGGCGTTCTCATAGCGTGGATAGAAGCGGGTCACGTTGCGCACGTACTCCGCTGGCATGCCGCCCCACCGCGCATAGGGCGCGTCCACCGGCATCGTGATGACTTCGGCCAGATCGCGCCCCTCCTGCGCCGCATGCCGCATGCGTGCGTCCAGCCAGAGCAGGTACTGCCGCGTTTGCGCGATGGCGTCTACCTGGCCGAGCGCCGGGCCGTGGCTGGGGATCAAGATGCGCGCGCCGCTCTCGGCAACGATGGCCCGAAGCCGATCGAGACTGGCCAGCCAATGTGGAATGTCGGCGTGCGGCGTGGTGGGGATCCGGTCGCGGAACGCCAGGCCGCCCGCGAAGACCACGCCGCGCGTCCGGTCCACCAGAACGAGGTCGTCGTCGGTATGCCCTTCGAGCCGGATGAGGTCAATGCGGTGGCGGCCCAGGGTGCGCTCACCCGGCGTCAACGGCTGGCTGGGCGGTGTCGATGCCGTGTTCCGCATCCAGTCACCACAAAGGCGGTAGAGGTTGTCCGCATAGGCTTCACCCTCGCGTTGCGCACCGGCGATTGTGCCTGGCAGCGCTTGCGCGCCGACATCGGCATAAGCCTGGTTGCCGAAGAAGTAGTCGGGATGCAGGTTCAGGTTGAACACCCAGCGCACGGGGGCGGATGTGACCTGGCGGATGGCCTGGCGCTGCTGCTCGCCATACAGCACGGACGGCCCCGTGTTGATGACGAGCACACCGTCGCCGGTATCAATGAAGCCGGTGTTGATGATGTTGCAGCCGTTGCGTGCGGAAAAATCCGCATTGGCACCTTCCAGCACCCAGATGTCGGGCGCAACCGCGCGTGGTACGAGTTGGTAGTCGAGCCCTTGTGCGCGTGCGGTGGTCATCCACATCGCCAGACACAGCAAGATGCCCAACCGTTGGTTCAGCCAGCTCATCGTGTCACCTGTGCGCGGATGCGGTTGCCGTTGTTGTCGACGCCGGCCACGCTGATGCCGTGCTCAACGGGGCCGTCCAGATCGAACGAGAAGATCGGGTTCTCGGCTACCGGCTCATACAGCGCCAGCCGTAGCATGGGCTGGCGCCGTGCATCGAGCAGGTCGAGTTGTTCGATGTGGAAGGACGGGATGCCCGCCACCAACCCCGTGTCCATCGGATGCATCACGCGCAGGCGGATGCGGCTGCCCGCGCCGTTGAAGCCCGGAAACACGCGCGACTCGACCTGATTGAGCGTGGTGCTCCAGGTGGCGTCCTTGCGGGTGGCGCCGGGCAGCGTGCAGCCGCCGCCGATGGCATCCACTAGGAAGGTGCCGACATGCCAGACGCCATCCTGCGTGCGCGCCGCCACGCGCACCGGCGATGCCTCCTGCAGCTTGAACCGGAACGACAGCGCCGGGCGCATGTGCATCGGCTCGAACTCCAGCACCTTGCGGATCGGGTTGCGATCCACCACGACAACAACGCGTTCGACCTTGCCCAGCGCAGACGCGTCAAACGCAATGGGCACCTGCATCGGGTCTTCCGCAAACGTGGGCCCGGTGATCTTGATGCGGTTGTCGAACGTGGCCCGCGCGGCGCCGAACATCTGCTGATGAATCAATGGCCAGAGCGGTGAGCCTGCAGGGTCGGTGTTCGTATCAGCCCGTACCGGCCAGGACTGACACACAAGGAGCAGCGCGGCGGCGACAAGGAGTGGAGCCGTTCTCATCGTTTGCCTTGAGGGTTCGGATGAACGGCTGGGATTGCGAAAGTCATGCCATGCGCCCCGGGTGCGCACATGCGGCTGCATTGGGTGTTCAGGCGATGGGGCGTTGAGCTTTGCAACACCTGGTGTTCCATTCTGGAGCAGTCGGGTGGACAAACGAGTAAGAACCCCCGATTCCGGAGAGGCGAAACATCTGTCGCAGGGCATGGCCCGGGTTTTGCAGATGACGGGCAGACACAGCGCACATCACGACGCTGACGTCATCACGCAAACATCAGGAGACAACCCATGCGTTACGCTCACCCCGGCACTCCCGGCGCCATCGTTTCGTTCAAGTCGCGTTATGGCAACTTCATCGGTGGCGAGTTCGTTGCGCCGGTCAAAGGCCAGTACTTCACCAACACCACGCCGGTGACGGGCGAAGCGATTGCCGAATTCCCGCGCTCGACCGCTGAAGACATCAACCTCGCGCTCGACGCCGCGCATGCTGCGGCCGACGCCTGGGGCCGCACCTCGGTACAGGACCGCTCGCTGATCCTGCTGAAGATTGCCGACCGCATCGAGCAGAACCTCGAGCTGCTGGCCGTGACCGAGACGTGGGACAACGGCAAGCCCGTGCGCGAAACGCTGAACGCCGACATCCCGCTGGCGGCCGACCACTTCCGCTACTTCGCCGGTTGCATCCGTGCGCAGGAAGGCTCGGCGGCGGAGATCAACGAATTCACCGTGGCGTATCACATCCACGAGCCGCTGGGCGTGGTTGGCCAGATCATCCCGTGGAACTTCCCGCTGCTGATGGCCGCCTGGAAGCTGGCCCCCGCGCTGGCCGCCGGCAACTGCGTCGTGCTCAAGCCGGCGGAGCAGACGCCGCTGGGCATCTGCGTGCTGCTGGAAATCATCGGCGACCTGCTGCCGGCCGGCGTGCTGAACGTTGTGCACGGCTACGGCAAGGAAGCTGGCGAGGCGCTGGCTACCAGCAAGCGCATCGCCAAGATCGCCTTCACGGGGTCGACGCCGGTGGGCTCGCACATCATGAAGTGCGCAGCCGACAACATCATCCCGTCGACGGTGGAGCTGGGCGGCAAGTCGCCCAACATCTACTTTGAAGACATCATGCAGGCCGAGCCGAGCTTCATTGAAAAGGCCGCCGAAGGCCTGGTGCTCGGCTTCTTCAACCAGGGCGAAGTGTGCACGTGCCCGTCGCGCGCGCTGGTGCAGGAATCCATCTATAGCCGCTTCATGGATGCCGTGATGACCAAGGTGGCCGCCATCAAGCGCGGTGACCCGCTCGATACGGAAACGATGGTTGGCGCGCAAGCCTCGGAGCAGCAGTTCTACAAGATCCGCAGCTACCTGGAAATCGCGCAGGAAGAGGGCGCCGAATGCCTGGTCGGCGGCGATGTGGAAGTGCTGCCCGGCAATCTGGCCAAGGGCTACTACATCAAGCCGACGCTGCTCAAGGGCGACAACAGCATGCGCGTGTTCCAGGAAGAGATCTTCGGCCCGGTGATTGCCGTGACGACCTTCAAGGACGAAGCGCAGGCCGTGCAGATCGCCAACGACACGGAGTTCGGCCTGGGCGCCGGCCTGTGGACGCGCGACATCAACCGCGCCTACCGCGTGGGCCGTGCCATCAAGGCGGGGCGGGTGTGGACGAACTGCTATCACCTGTATCCGGCGCATGCGGCCTTCGGTGGCTACAAGAAGTCGGGCGTGGGCCGCGAGACCCACAAGATGATGCTCGACCACTACCAGCAGACCAAGAACCTGCTGGTGAGCTACGACACCAAGCCGCTGGGCTTCTTCTGATGGTGTAGCAGCGGGTAGTTGGCAGGAACAGGCAGGCGCGCGGTCATCGACACCCGCGCGCCTGCCGCTGACCTGCGGGGCAATGACTTCGCAGGCAAATACAAGAGAAGAGGAGACAGGGCCATGCGCCAATCAAACACGCTGTCGCGTGACGGCGGGTGTCTGCCTGTTGCCATTGATTCCTGATCAGGGGTCGCCATCGCCGCGCCTCTTCTTTGGGATGCCCCGCTTGCACACCCCGGGGCACGGCGAAAGAGAAAAACCAGGGAGACACGCTGTGCATTCAAGCACTCGCCATCTGTGCCAAGCCGCACCCCGCGCGAGCGGCGTGGTGTTGGCGCTCGCCGCTGCCGGGCTGCATTCGCCGGCATTGGCTGAGGACCAGATCATTGCCGTGGCATTGCCCACGGCCGAGGTCGTGGGCTCGACCCCGATCGACAGCATTGGCGTTCCGCTGTCGCAGTTTCCGGCCAACGCACAACGCATCAGCGCAAAGGACATCCGCGAGCAGCGCAGCGCGAATCTGGCAGACGCGCTGAACGACAACCTTGGCCAGGTCAGCGTCAGCAACGGCTCCGGCAACCCATACCAGAACGACGTCAACTATCGCGGGTTCCAGGTGTCGTCGCTGCTGGGCGTTCCCATCGGCCTGTCGGTCTACTTTGACGGCGTGCGGATGAACGAGCCCTTCGGCTCGATCGTGAACTGGGATCTCATTCCCATGAACGCGGTGTCCAGCGTCAACGTCCTGCCCGGGTCCAATCCGATCTTTGGGCTCAACACCCTGGGCGGGGCACTCGTCGTCAATACGAAGAATGGAAAGGACAACCCTGGAACATCGATCGACGTGCTGGGCGGATCGTTCGGCCGGAAGGCGGTGAGCTTCGAGACCGGCGGTGCCGACGAGGCGCACAACCTCGACTATTTCGCGGCAGGCAACTTCGATAAGCAGGACGGCTTTCGCGACCACTCTGGTTCGGAGGTCAAGCAACTGTTCGGCAAGGCCCGGTGGCACGGCAACGCGGGCGCGACCCAACTGGAGCTGTCTGCGGCGCTGGCGGACACGTCGCTGAACGGCACGCAGTCGCTGCCGGCAGACATGATGTCAAACCGCAGTGCCGCCTATACCTGGCCGGACACCATCTCAAACCGGATGGCGCTGCTGAACCTGAAAGGCAGCCATTGGCTGAACGACAACAATCAGCTTGCCGGCAGCCTCTACTACCGCAAAGCCAACCTGCACAACGTCAACAGCAACGCGCAGTTGGACGACGGCTGTTTCAACGACGATGGCTCGCTGGCAACGACCACGGCCCGCGGCGCCACCACCTACAAATGCGCGAACAAGGCGCCGAATGGCACCGCCGTGAATTCCGTGACGGGTGCCAGAGCGCTGGCGCTGGGCTATGGCCGCTGGACCAGTTCCATCAATACCAGCCTCGTCGATTCCGCCACACATGAGGACACGGTGGGCTCGTCCCTCCAGTGGTCAAATTTCGACAACCTGGCAGGGCACAAAAACGCGTTCACGTTGGGCGGCGCGTTTGACCATTCGCGCATCACCTATGACCAGACCACCTACCTGGCCCGGTTGATCAACTACCAGACGGTGGTGATCCCGAATCAGGAATACGGCTTCACCGCCAATGGGTTGGCACCGTCCGCATCGAACCCCGCGTCGTTTACCGGCAGCAACGTCATCGGGGCGGTGAACCTGACGTCCAACGTCAACAACTTCAGCGCGTACTTCACCGATACGTTCAGCGTGACGGAAAAGCTGAGCGTGACCGCGTCCGGCAGCTTCAACTACACCGTGCTCAACCAGGGCGGTGCAAACCGCAAATTCCTGAACGAAGACGGCGGCTACACCTGGACGGACAGCATATCGGGCACGTCGTACTACAACCCCGACTACCTGGGCGCTTATCGGTATGCGAACTCGGGGTCGGGTGTCGCATCCAGCCCGAATGGCGTTCCGGCGGGGTCGGTGGCCGGGCCGGAAACCAACGGCCTTGCCGGTTCGCACCACTATCAACGGTTCAACCCGGCACTGGGGTTCAACTACGACCTTGGCAAAGGGCAGGGCATCTTCGGCAGCTACAGCGAATCGATGCGGGCCCCGACCTCGATCGAGCTCTCGTGCGCCGATCCAAACAGCCCGTGTTCGCTGCCCACCGGCTTCAACGGCGACCCCGACTTGAAGGCCGTGGTGGCCAAAACCATCGAGTTCGGCGGGCGCGGAAAGGTGGGCAAGTCCACCTACTGGAGCGCGTCGGTCTATGACTCGCGGCTCAGCAACGACATCCAGTTCATCGCCACGTCGAACACGTATGGCTACTTCGCCAACGTTGGCAAGACCGAACGACGTGGTTTCGAGGTGGGCGCCAGCACGACGATCGACAAGTTGAGCCTGTCGGCCAACTTCGGCTACGTCGATGCGATCTACAAGTCGGCATTCACCACCGCCAGCGGGCAGAACGTGGTCAGTGGCAACAAGATCCCCGGCATTCCCGCCAAGACGCTCAAGCTGGGGGCATCGTATGCGTTCAGCCCCAGCTTCTCGGTGGGCGGGAACGTGATTCTGGTCAGCAAGCAATTTGCCCATGGCAACGAAAGCAATGCGGACCCGAATGGCGTGGTGGCTGGCTACGGTCTCGTCAATCTGAACGTGCACTACAAGCCGATGAAGAACCTCGAGATTTCGGCCTACATCAACAACGTGTTCAACAAGCGCTATTCCACGTACGGCCTGTCGGGCACCACGAGCATCTACACGCTGGCGACGCAGCAGTTCATGACGCCGGCACCCCCGCGTGCGGTCTGGATTGGCTTGACCTACTCGTTTGGCGGCAAGGCTTCCAGCTTGGACAAGGACTGAACGCATCGAAGAAGACACGATCATGAAAACACGTACGTACACCGTTCAGATAGCCACGTTGATTTGCGTAGGCTTGCTGTCCACTCTCCAGGCCGTTGCAGAGGTGCCCGATCCCGTCGCCTATGTCACGAATCAAGGGGGTGGCGTGACCATGCTGAATGCCCGCACGCTCAAGCCCGTTGCCGAGATTGCCGTGGGCAAGGACCCGCGCGGGCTTGCCGTAACTCCGGATGGCCGCTGGTTGCTGACGGCCAATCAGGGCAGCGCCGATGTGTCGGTGGTCGATACGGGCGCGCGCAAGGAAATCAAGCGCATCGCGGTCGGCCGGAATGTGGAGTTCATGCGCATCTCGCCGGATGGCCGCCAGGCGTTCGTGACCTACGAGCCCTCGTCGGAAGGCGGGCCGCCGGGCAAGAGCGATCAGGCGAAGAAAGACGACAAGGACGATGCCCCGGCCGAAGTGGCCATCATCGATCTCAGCCAATGGGCCGTTGTCGGCCGTATCAAGGCGGCGCGGGAGACCGAGGCCATCGAGTTCTCGCCGGACGGCAAGCAGTTGCTGGTGGCCAACGAGGGCGACAACACGGTCGGCGTGTACGACTTGTCTACGCTCAAGCAGATGCAGTCGGTGGATGTCGCGCCGTTCGGCAATCGGCCGCGCGGCATCAAGATCGCGCCGGATGGCAAAACCTACGTGGTGACGCTGGAAAACTCGAACAACCTGCTGTTGCTCGATGCCGGCTTCAAGCCGATCCGGGCGGTGCCGACCGGGCAGGGCCCTTATGGTGTGGCGTTCGATCGCGAGGGCCGGTACCTCTGGGTGGCCGCCAGCCGTGCGGATCAGCTGCAGGTGTTCGATGCGCGCACCTTTGCGCCGGTGGCCGCCATTCCGGTCGGCAAACGCTGCTGGCATTTCAGCTTCACGCCTGATGCGCAGAAGCTGCTGCTGGCCTGTGGCCGATCGAACAGCGTGCAGGTGATCGACCCGCAAAAGCGCGAGGTCGTCGATACGCTCCCGGGCTACAAGCTGCCATGGGGTGTGGTGACCTATCCAACCTCGGTGGGCAGCCTTGATGCGCCGCGCTAACCGACCTGCTGGCCCGCTGATGCGAGGCGCTGCCACGACCTATACGGGCCTCCAGATCGCATTGCATTGGGCCAGCGCCTTGCTGCTGTTCGCGCTGTTTCCACTGGGCTACTACATGACCAGCCTGGCGAAGGGCGCCCCTGGAAAAGCAGCATTGGTGAATCTGCATAAGTCGCTCGGGCTGACGGCCGCACTGGTGATTGCGTGGCGCGTGATCGCGCGCATGCGCCAGTCCGCACCGCCACCGATTCCCGGCCTGCATTGCTGGGAGACGGAGCTGGCACGCATCACCCACCGTCTGCTCTACATGTGCATGGTCGTGATGCCGCTCTCCGGCTACCTAGGTTCGTCGTTCAACCAGTACGGAACACGCTTCTGGGGCGTGCCGCTGCCGCGCTGGGGCTGGGTCGATAACGCACTGCAGCACCTGTTCACCACGCTGCATGGCATGACTGCCTACCTGCTGCTCGGTTTGGTTGTGTTCCACGTTTCTGGGGTGATCAAGCATCAGTGGTTCGATGCGCAGCGCTGCGTGCAGCGCATGTTGCCCGGTCGTGGCGCCCCCACCCTGTAGGCCGAGGTATCGATGAAGAACCCTGGTTCGGTTGCGCTGTTCCATTTCGCAACAGAACACACGATGTGTTCCGGTATGGCACGCACCGTGGCGTTTCGCCCCGTGTGAAACCGCAGTTTCACGGCGTTTTCCAATGGCACGGGATTTGCCCTGGGTCCCTCCGGTGTGACATCACACTGCCAGACCCGGACCATAAAGACAGAGGTAGAGGAGATAAGAATGAGGACACTACGAGTGATTGCATTTGCGGCTGCCATGGCGGCAGCAAGTGTTGCCGTGCACGCGGCAACGCCCCCCGTCACCGACGCCATGATCGAGAACGACGGCAAATCGGCGGGCGACGTGCTGACCTGGGGCATGGGTACGCAAGGGCAGCGCTTTTCGACACTCACCAAGATCAACACGAAAAACGTCAGCCAGCTCGTACCGGCCTGGTCGTTTTCGTTTGGCGGTGAGAAGCAGCGCGGGCAGGAAGCCCAGCCGCTGATCTACAACGGCAAGATGTTCGTCACGGCGTCGTACTCGCGCATCTACGCGATCGACCTGAAGACGGGCAAGAAGCTGTGGAAGTACGAACAGCGCCTGCCCGAAGGCATCATGCCCTGCTGCGACGTCGTCAACCGCGGCGCAGCGCTGTATGACAACCTGGTGATCTTCTCCACGCTCGATGCACAGCTGATCGCGCTCAACCAGGACACCGGCAAGATCGTCTGGAAAGAGAAGATCGACGATTACGCCGCAGGGTACTCAAGCACCGCCGCGCCGTTGGTCGTGAAGGGCATGGTGCTGACCGGTGTGTCGGGTGGCGAGTTTGGCGTGGTGGGCCGTGTGGAAGCGCGTGACGCCAAGACCGGCAACCTGATCTGGACCCGTCCGACTGTCGAAGGCCACATGGGTTACAAGTACGACAAGGACGGCAACAAGACCGAGAACGGCATGACCGGCACGCTCAACGCGAGCTGGCCCGGCGAGACGTGGAAGACCGGCGGGGCATCGACGTGGCTGGGCGGCACGTATGACGCACAGACCGGTCTGGCCTACTTCGGCACCGGCAACCCGGGGCCGTGGAACAGCCACATCCGCAAGGGCGACAACCTGTATTCGTCGTCGACGCTGGCCATCGACCCGAACACCGGCAAGATCGTCTGGCACTACCAGAACACCCCGAACGACGGCTGGGATTTCGACGGCGTGAACGAGTTCGTCACGTTCGACATGGACGGCAAGCGCGTGGGCGGCAAGGCTGATCGCAACGGCTTCTTCTATGTGAACGACGCGAAGACCGGCAAGCTGCTCAACGCGTTCCCGTTCGTGAAGGTCAACTGGGCCACCAGCATCGACCTCAAGACCGGCCGCCCGAACTACGCGCCGGACCACCGTCCGGGCGATCCGTCCGAGGCTACGGGGGAGGACAAGAAGGGCAAGTCTGTCTTTGCCGAGCCGGGCTTCCTGGGCGGCAAGAACCAGATGCCGATGGCGTACAGCCCGCAGACCGGCCTGTTCTACGTGCCTGCCAACGAGTGGGGCATGGACATCTGGAACGAGCCGATCAGCTACAAGAAGGGCGCCGCTTACTTGGGTGCCGGCTTCACCATCAAGCCGCTCAATGAGGATTACATCGGCGCCCTGCGCGCGATCAACCCGAAGACCGGCAAGATCGAGTGGCAGATCAAGAACAACGCGCCGCTGTGGGGTGGTGTGATGACCACTGCCGGCGGCCTGGTGTTCTGGGGCACGCCCGAGGGCTACCTGAAGGCGGCCGATGCCAAGACCGGCAAGGAACTGTGGGAATTCCAGACCGGCAGCGGCATCGTCGCGCCGCCGGTCACCTGGGAAGACAACGGCGAGCAGTTCGTCGCCGTCGTGTCGGGCTGGGGTGGCGCCGTGCCGCTGTGGGGCGGTGAGGTGGCCAAGCGCGTGAACTTCCTGGAGCAGGGCGGTTCGGTCTGGGTGTTCAAGCTGCACAAGAACTAAGCGAGTCCGCGGTGTGCTGTGCGCTCCCAACAGTGCACAGCGCAGCGCGGCCGATTTACAGCGTCATGGAGTTGAGAACGTGATGATGCGCAATGGAGTTGTTACGCTGTTGGCCCTTGCTTCAACAGCATTCTGCGCGGCTGGTGCGCATGCCGCTCCCGATATGCAGGCCCTGGCTGACAAGAGCGGCTGCTTTTCGTGCCACAGCGTGCAGACCAAGATTGTCGGTCCGGCCTTCGTCGATGTGGCGGCGAAATACAAGGGCGACGCAGACGCGCCCGCCAAGCTGGCCAAGAAGGTACGCGAGGGTGGCAAGGGTGTGTGGGGCCGCATTCCGATGCCGCCGCACCCCAACCTCAATGAAGACGAGGCGAAGCAACTGGTGGCCTGGGTGCTGAGCGCAGGCTCTTGATTTTCTGCGTTGCTTGCGAAGGAGGAGGGCCGGCATTGTCCGGCCCTTCTTCATGGCTGCCCGTTATGACGGTGTGAGGTGGCGCGAATTGGCATCGGTCCGGAATACGATGGGCACTTCGCCGGTACGGGTGTCGCGCATCTTCCCGAAGCCGTTCATCGCAGCCATTCGGCCTTGCAGCACGACTTTCTGCAAGGTCCCGTGATCGGGCGAGCGGCCGCATGCCGGGTCGGCGCGCGTGGCATCGCCCGTCAGCAGATAGGCCTGGCAGCGGCAGCCGCCGGCATCCTCTTCGCGCGATTCGCACGACTGGCACGGCTCGGGCATCCAATGCGTGCCACGGAAGCGCTGGAAGGCATCGCTGGTCTGCCAGATCTCGCGCAGCGGCTGGTTGAGGACATTGGGCAGCACAAGCCCCGGCAGCATGCGTGCCGAATGGCATGGCAGGGCCACACCATCGGGCGCGATACCCAGGAATGTCGTGCCCCAGCCATTCATGCACTTCTTGGGGCGGTCTTCGAAGTAGTCCGGCACCACGTAGAGCAACTGGCACCGGCTGCCGATGCGTGTGCGGTACTCGGTCACCACGGCTTCCGCTTCGCGCAGTTGCTCCAGTGTCGGCATCAGCGCCAGGCGGTTCTCCCATGCCCAGCCGTAGTACTGCGTGTTGGCGAGTTCCAGGTACTCGGCGCCAATCTCCAGCGCCATGTCGATGATGGCGCCCACGTGCGGCAGGTTGTGGCGGTGCATCACGCAGTTCATCACCATCGGATAGTCGTGCGCCTTGATCAGGTCGGCCACGCGGCGCTTGAGGTCGAAGGTGCGTGTGCTGGACAGGAAGTCGTTCAGCTCGCGTGTGGAATCCTGGAACGACAGCTGGATGTGGTCGAGCCCAGCGGCACGCAATGCGCCGAGCCGTTCATCGGTCAGGCCCACGCCCGAGGTCACCAGATTGACGTAGAACCCGAGCTTGTGCGCGTGCGACACCAGCGTTTCGAGGTCCTTGCGCATCAGCGGTTCGCCGCCGGACAGGCCAAGCTGCACCGCGCCCAGCGCCCGTGCTTGCGTGAATACATCGCACCATTGCTCGGTGGTGAGTTCCCGATCGTGCTGCGTGTAGTCGACCGGGTTCGAGCAGAACGGACAATGCAGCGGGCAGCGATAGGTCAACTCCGCCAGCAGCCAGAGCGGCGGGCCCGGGAGCGGAGGCGGTGCAGCCTCAAACGAGCCAGCCGCGTTCAAATGCATGTTTGACAAAGGCGTGGACCTCCGGCGCGATGCCCTGCACGCCAAAGGCGATCTGCAGATCATCGATCAGCATGTCGAGGGTATGGGCGCCGTCGCAGCGCTGCAGGATCGCGGCGGCGCTGTCGTTGAGCGTGACCATGCCTTCGGGGTAGAGCAGCACCCAGCTCTGCTGCATGTCTTCCCACTGCAGCCGGAAGGTCCGGTGTAGCGTGGGGTGGCTGGGATCAGGCAGGGATGGCGTCATGAGCGTGGGCCTGTTGAATGGCATCGAGCATCGACCAGAGGATGTCGAGCTTGAACTGCAGGATGTCCAGCGCGCGCTGCTGTTGCTCCGGCGTGCGGAAGTAGTCGAGCGTCACGCGCAGGCCGTGTTCAACATCACGCGAGGCCAGCGGAATGCGTGAGCGGAAGTACGCCAGTCCTTCCGGCTGCACCCAGGGGTACTGCTCAGGCCAGCCGGCCAGCCGCTCCTTGTGGATGTCGGGCGCGAACATCTCCGTGAGCGAGGAGCACACGGCTTCTTGCCATGGCGCGCGGCGTGCGAAGTTCACGTACGCATCCACGGCAAAGCGCACGCCTGGCAGCAGATGCTGGTGCGACCACAGTGCATCACGCTTAAGCCCAACCGCTTCGCCAAGACGCACCCAGCTCTCGATGCCGCCAGGCCGACCGTCGTCGCCGTCGTGATCGTGAATGCGGACGATCCACTCGCGGCGTGTTTCCCGGTCGGGGCAGTTGGACAGGATGGCCGCATCCTTGAGCGGGATGTTGACCTGGTAGTAGAAGCGGTTGGCAACCCAGGTGCGGATCTCCTCCGGCGTGCATTCCCCCGCACGCATGCGCAGGTTGAACGGGTGGTGGATGTGGTAGCCGGCCTGCTTCGCACGCAGGCGGGTTTCGAACTCGTGGGCGGTCCAGGCAACAGGGTGTGTCATAGCGCGATTTCCATGCCGTCGTAAGCCACCTCGATGCCGTGCGCGTCGAGCTCCCGGCGTTGCGGGGAGTCTTCGTCGAGGATCGGGTTGGTGTTGTTGATGTGGATGAGGATCTTGCGTGCGGCCGGCAACTGGTCGAGCGTCTCGATCATGCCGCCAGGGCCGGATTGCGCGAGGTGGCCCATGTCGGCTGCCGTCTTGGTGGAGAAGCCGAGGGCGAGCATCTCGTCGTCGCGCCAGCAGGTGCCATCGACCAGCACCACATCGGCCGCACCCATCTCGTCGAAGACGTGCGGCTCGATGCGCGCGAGGCCCGGTGCATAGAAGGCGCGCTGGCCGCTCTTGCGATCGACAATGCGCAGGCCGATGTTGTCGCCCATGCGGTGGGCATTGCGGCTGGGCGAATAGGGCGGCGACTTGCTCTCCAGCGGGATCGCCGTCAGCGCCACATCATTGAGCGGCGGGATGGTGAATGCGCTGCCGTCCAGCGAAAGCGTGTGCGTATCCAGCCCGCAGTAATACGACAGCAGGTGCGTGAGCGGGAACGCGGTGGACAGATCGCTGAGCACTGCCGCACTGGCATAGAGCGGCAGTGCTTGCTGGTGCTCGCGCAGCATCAGCAGACCCGTGACATGGTCGATCTGCGCATCCATCAGCACCACGCCCGCGATGCCCGTATCACGCGGCGTGCGCGCCGGTTGCAGTGCGGGCGAGGCATGCAGTTGCGCGAGGATGTCCGGCGAGGCATTCACCACGATCCAGTTGTGCAGACCATCGCCCAACGCGATGGAAGATTGCGTGCGCGGGGTGGCGCGCACGGTGCCGCGCCGCACGCCGTCGCAGTTGCGGCAGTTGCAGTTCCACTGCGGGAAACCGCCACCGGCGGCCGAGCCAAGAACTCTGAGTATCGTCATGATGCGAGCCCAACGTGTTGAGCGGATTGAGCAAGAAGTCGGCCAGGAAGATGCGCGAGACAAGTCGAAGGCGAAAAAAAACCCGCCGTGAACAACCAGCGGGCTTGGAGGGCTTTGCGTGCTCAGTCGTGCGACATCAGCGGTTGGCGATGTACATCGTGATCTCGAACCCCAGTCGCAGTTCGGTGTAGGCGGGCGTTGTCCAGTTCATGTCTCCTCCGTGAGGGTTGGCATAGTTAGTGAGTGCAGTGTTCTGCGGCTGACGCAGGCGTTTTGCCAAACGCAGCCGCCCATCATGAAGGCAACATCCATGCCCACTCCAGACTGGCCCGCCACCTCCGCCCGCCTTGACCTGCGCACGCCGGATGGTCATGTCCTGCATGTGCGGCAATGCGGGCCGGACGGCGGCGAGCCCTGGCTGGTGCTGCACGGCGGCCCCGGCAGCGGCTGCTCACCTTCGATGGCCGCGTGGTTCGATCCGCTGCGGCATCGTGCCGTGCTGCCAGACCAGCGTGGCGCAGGACGCTCGCACCCGGCTGGCACCCTGCGGCGCAATACGGTGACGGCGCTGCTGGCTGATCTGGAACAACTGCGCGCCACGCTGGGCATCGAACGCTGGGGCGTGGTCGGCGGGTCATGGGGTGCGGCACTGGCGCTGGCCTATGCGGACCGCTTTCCCGATGCGGTGGCGGCGCTGGTGTTGCGCGGCACCTTCCTGACCGGCTTTGACGATGTGCAGGCGCTGTTCAACGCGCGCGGCACCGGCCGTGATCTGTTGCGTGGAATTGATCGACGGGGCGAGGGTTTTCCCGGCGCGCGTGGGCGCCTGCTCGTTGCAACAGATTTGTTGCAGGTTGGTACAACTGTTCAGAAATGGAACATCGCCACACAGTGGCAGCGTGCAGAGCGTCGGTTGTTGGGGCTACGGCCGCAGGCGGGGCACCCAACGTGGCCACAGCAGATGGCCCTGGTGCGCAAATACCAGATTCAGGCGCATTACCTCTACCGCCGGGCAGGGCAGGGCAAGTCTGCGCTGCTGAGGGCGGCTGCACGTATCGGCGCACGTGGGGTGCCGGTCACGCTGCTGCATGGCCGGGAAGACAGCGTTTGCCGACCGGAGAATGCGCTGCGGTTATCTGCGGTGATAACGCAGGCGCGGCTGGTGTGGGTGCGGGGCGGGCACCTGGCAGAGGGCGAGATGGCGCGGGCGCTGGGCGCCGCCATTCGCGCGTCTGCGTGGTCAGGCGGTGTCTGAGGGCAGGCCGCCGGCCTCGTCGATCCTGCGGTAGATGGTGTTGCGCGAAATGCCGAGCGCCTTGGCGGCAGCCGAGATGTTGCCGTTGTGCGCCTTCACCGCCGCCATGATGGCCATGCTTTCCACATCGGCAAGCCGCTTGGGGTGAGCGTTGCCGGGGGCGACAGCGGCTGGTTGCACATCCGCAGCCGTTGCACTGACCGGCGCCGGTTGATCGCCGTGGCGCGCCTGCCAGTCTTCAAGAAAGTCGTCGGGCAGGTGGTCTTCCGTGATTTCTGGCGCGCCATCGGCCATCAGCCGGGCAGTGCGCAGTAGGTTGCCGAGTTGGCGGATGTTGCCGGGCCAGTGGTAGCTGCGGAACATCTGCATCACGGCCTCGCTGATGGGTGGCGCGTCTGCCTGTTCCTGCTGCAGCAGCTTGCTGGCCACCACATCGAGGTCGCTGCGCTCGCGCAATGCTGGCAGGCGCACGACGAGGCCGTTGAGGCGGTAGTACAGGTCTTCGCGGAACTGGCCGCTGGCCACCATCTCGCGCATGTTGCGGTGCGTCGCACACACCACCGCCACATCCACCTGGATCAGCTTGTTGCTGCCCAGCGGCGACACCGCACGCTCCTGCAGCGCGCGCAGCATGCGGGCCTGCAGGTGCAGTGGCATGTCGCCGATCTCGTCGAGGAACAGCGTGCCGCCGTTGGCCAGCACCATCTTGCCGATGCCGCCTTTCTTGCGCGCGCCGGTGAAGGCGCCTTCTTCGTAGCCGAAAAGCTCCGATTCGATGAGCGCTTCCGGAATCGATGCGCAGTTCACGGCGACAAACGGCCCGGCGTGGCGCGGGCTGTCGGCGTGGATGGCACGCGCGAGCAGCTCCTTGCCGGTGCCGGTCTCGCCCAACACCATGATGGTGATGCCCTTGCCGATCACCTTGCGCAGCTTGCCGATGACGGTCTTGATCTGGGCATCGCCCGTGTCCAGCGCCTCCAGGCTGGCGGGTTGCCTGGCCGGCTCGATGTAAGGGCGACGCGGCGCCGTATCACGGTCGATCGGCATATCTGTGCCAATTGCACCGCCCACGATGCGGTTGGCAGGCCGCTTCCATTCCACACGCGCAAACACCTTCACGCCGCTGGGCAACTGCAACTGCACGATGCCCGCCGGCGCGCTGCGCTCCCGGTCGATCAGTTGCGACATCGACAGCCCGAACAGCGACGAGAAGGTATGCGCATGCAGGGAGCGGCTTGACAACCCAAGCTGGAATTCGCCGCTGCGGTTGGCCGACAGGAAGCGCCCCGCCGGCGTGAAGGCGGCAATGCCTTCGACCAGCGTGCCGATGAACTCCGGGCGTGAGTGGAAATGAATGCACACCACGTCCTGGAACGTGTTGGCGAACAGCTGGTTTTCGATCATCTGCGCCGACATGCGCACCAGGGCCATGGTGTGCTTGTGGAAGCCGCGGTGGTCGCCTGTCACGTCCAGCGCGCCCACCGTTGCGCCGTACGGATCGAAGATCGGCGCGCAGGAACAGGTGAGGAACTGGTTGGCCTGCAGATAGTGTTCAGAGCCGTGGACCAGCGTGGGTTTGGCGTCGGCCAGCGCGGTGCCGATGGCGTTGGTGCCTCGGGCTTCCTCCGACCATGACGCGCCCGGCTGCAAGGCCACCTTGCTGGCCTGGGCGAGGAAATCGTCATCGCCCAGCGAATGCAGGATCAGGCCCGACGTGTCGGTCAGGATCACCATGCTCTGCGTGTTGACGATCTGGCTGTAGAGCGTCTCCATCACGGGCAGCGCATGCGCAAACAAGGATTGGCTGCGCTCGATCTCGGTTTTCAGCTCGCTTTGCAGCACCGGGCAGAAGTCGGGCGACTCATAGGGCCGCAAGCCATAGGACTTGGATCGTTCGTGCGATTGCGCGATCAGCTCGGGCTGATCTGCCAGAGCACTTTCGGAACCGCGCGAGTCGGCTGCCGCGTGAGGGATCATGGTCGGTCTCCTTAAACTCGCCCGCAATCTGTGTGCGGGTCGCCCGGCTCGCCCTGGTCGCGATCGCCAGGAACAAGCCGGAAGTGTTGCGCCATGAAGCAAGACCCTTGCCAGGGTGTTGCATTCCTGAGCACCTGTTGCCAACCCATGCACCGGATCTCCAGACCGCTTCGCGGATGTTCCCCGATTTGCCGGTCGCTTTATCGCCTTGGTATGGGTCTTGCAGAAAGGTCTCCAAAAATCGTTTTAACGACACTAAGGAGACAACTCTTGAAAACGCCTCGCAACTTGTTCGCGCTGCTTTCTGCCTGCGCACTTCTGGCTGGGGCATTGCCCGGCATCGCAACCGCGCATGGCGATGTCACGCCGCAGGCCGTGGACACGCACACCTTACCGCAACTGGGCGCCGATTGGCGTCAGGACAATCCATACCGCGCAGGCCCTGCACATGACGAGGCATTGCGCATCGGGGCCTCGGCGTACAACCAGAACTGCGCGCGCTGCCACGGGCTGGAAGCCATCTCCGGTGGGATTGCGCCTGACCTGCGCAAGCTCGATACCGACTGCATGTCGCTGGCCGACGGGAAGAAGAAGGACGCTTGTTTCGCAGAGGTCTCGCAGTACATGACGAGCACCGTGCGCCATGGCCGTACGCGTGACGGCCGCGTCTACATGCCGCCGTTTGACGGCGTGCTGAGCCAGGAAGCCGTCTGGGCGATCAAGACCTATCTGGAGTCGCGCCGCGTGCAGGATTAAGCGGCCGTCCCGTTGTTTGCAGTTTCGCGAGCCGGCGCTGTCCCAGTCTGCGTGTTGCGTCGGCTCGTCTATCTATCCGCCAGGAGAGGTCTCATGAACGCCCGTCTTCGGTTGGACACGGCTCGGTTCTTTTGTCGTCTTGGCCGCAGCCTTGCCAGCTTCCTTCTTGCTGCGGCAGTCATTTGGGTGGGCGCCGCACCGGCGCATGCCGACATGGAAAAGATTCGTCAGAGCGGCAGCCTGAAGGTCGCGCTGTACAAAGGCCTGCCACCATTCTCAGACAACGTTGGCGGCCAGTTCACCGGCATCGACGTTGCGCTGGCGGACGCACTCAGCAAGCAGATGGGGTTGTCTGCCGCGCTGCTGCCGTTCGATGCCGACGACGACGGCATGTCGGGCGACCTGCGCAACATGGTTTGGAAGGGACACTACCTGGGGTATGGCCCGGCCGACGTCATGCTGCACGTGCCGGTTGACCCCGCGTTCATACGCCAGAACCACCAGGTGCTGATCTTCGCGCCGTATCACCGTGAGGGGTTCGTGCTGGCCTACGATCATGACCGTATCCATCAGGTCAGCCGCTTCGAGGACTTGGCCGGCCAGCCGACCGGTGCGGAACAGGGGTCGGCAGGTGCCAATGCCTTGCTCTCGGGCGCCCAAGGCGCGCTGCGCGACAAGGTGAAGATCTACGCTGAAGCTGACGCGGCCTTGCGCGCTTTGTTCTCCGGCGAAATCGCCGCGGTGATGGTGACGCGCTCGCAGTACGAGAGCGCGCTGAAAACGCAGGGCAAGTCTGCAGCGCGCTTCCCCGTCACTGAACTTGAGTCGCCCGTTCTGCCTCCGCGTGGCTGGGCCATTGGCATGGCGGTCAAGGAGGATCAGCGCGCGCTGGCGCAGGCGCTGGAAAGTGCACTGCAAGCCCTGCGCGAGAGCGGTGAATTGCAGCGCATTTTTGCCCGGTATGGGGTGTCGATCGTGGCGCCTTAGGGGGTAACTTAAGGGGGTAACTTAGGGAGGTAACTTAGGGGGCAAATATCGCCCCCGTTCCTCCTCAACCTGGCTGCGAACCATCAGCACAAGTTTGGCTGGTCTTGCGAACCGTGCTTTCGGCGGCACAAACACGATCAGGTCCGCCCGGTTTCGTTGGCCTGCGCCACAAAATCGTCGCGGAAATCTGACCTGACACCCAGACGGATACCTTAGGGAAGGGTGTCCCATGCCGTTGGATACCTGCACTGCCGGGCGTTGCGTTTCCGTACAAGTCCATGCATTGTGAGGCCCGCGCCTGACGGGGCACATGACCACACAAGACCAAAACGGGGAGCAACGATGTCTGAAGGATTTCACGTACACGGCGCACACGACCATGTGCTGGAACACGCCGCAGAAACCGGCCACGCCGACAGCTTTGCCGGCCGCATCGCCGTCATGACGGCCATTCTGTCGACCGCCGGCGCCATCTTTGGCTACCAGGGCGGTGCCACGCAAAACGAAGCGTTGCTTGCCAAGAATGAAGCCGCCATCCACAAGACGGAGGCCGCCAACCGCTGGGCCTACTACCAGGCCAAGGGCCAGAAGCAGGCGATTGCCGAGCTGACCGCACAGCTGCCCGGCGCCGATCAGGCGGCTGCCAAGCGCGAAGCCCAGCGCTACGCCACCGAAAAGGAAGACATCCGCCGCCAGGCTGAAGACCAGGAACGCTTGGCCAAGGAAGCCGACGAAGCCAGCGAACGCGCCGTGCATCACCACCATCGCTGGGCACAGGCGGTGGTGGCGATGCAGGTGTCGATTGCGCTGGCGGCCATCACGTTGCTGTCGCGCCGGCGCTGGCTGCAGGTGATCTCGTATGGTGTGGGCGGGTTGGGTGGGGTGTTGGCCGTGCTGGCGATGCTGCATATCTGAGGGCGGTTGCGCCGTCGTGTGCGCTGCCGCCAGAATGTCGCCCGTGCAGGAGGCAGCCCGCCTCCCGAAACTGGATACGAACACCATGACACGCGGAATGTGGGTACGGCGCGCAGTGGCAATCCTGGGCTTGTCGGCCAGCGTGCTGGCGATGGCAGCTGGCCCGGCAGTTGAGCCGGGCGAGTACATCTATGTGGAAGGCGGCAGCAGCCACGGCGCGATGTCGGTCAAAGGCAACCGCTTCAACATCGAAACCATGGGCGCGAACTGCCATACGTGCGCCGTCAGCGGTACGTTCAAGGGCCGCACCGGCGTGGCCGATGCATGCCGCATCGCGGTGTCGGGCGATAACGGCGTGCTCAAGCTCGATACGTCCGCCACGCAGGAAGCTTGCCGTGACTTCTGCGGCATGCGCGCCGGGTTCGACGGCGAATACCGCCGTCCACCCGCTGCGTGCACCGATCGCCAACGTACGGTCCGCATCGGCCAGGCGCACAAGCAATACGCCGCCAAGGACTATGACGGCGCCCGCACGACGCTGCGTGCACTGCTCTCCGAATGCGACACCTTCATGGACTGGATCGAGCGCGACAAGGCGCGTAGCGACCTGGCCGTAACGGAATACCACCGTGGCGACAACCAACAGTGTCTGGCGGCGTTGTCCGACACCGTGGCCGTACGCATGCAGGGCGACAGCTCAAGCTTCCTGCCGCCGTGCGACGCCGACAACTACGCCTCCACCAGCAAGGCCATCCTCTACAACCAGGGGTTGTGCAAGGCGCCAGCCAAGCACTGACAGTGCGGCCTTGAGCCTTGAGGACGGCGCAGGCGTCATTCGTCCATCAACCGAACCCGGACCTTCTTGCCCTTTACCGTGCCCCCGTTGAGCTTGCGTAGTGCATCGCGTGCGATGCCACGCTCGACCGCAACGTAGGTTGAGAATTCGGTCACGTTGATCTTGCCGATCTGGTCAGCGCGAAAGCCGGCGTCGCCGGTCAGTGCACCGAGGACATCGCCGGGGCGGATCTTGTCCTTGCGTCCGCCGAGAATCTGCAGGGTCTCCATCGGCGGCAGCAGCGGAGCGTCGCTGCCGGTGTCGAGTTCGGCAAGCTTGTGCCATTCGACCTCGCGCCCGAGCACCTCCTCGATATTGCCGACACGCCCCATCTCATCCATGCTCGCCAGGCTCAGCGCCCAGCCGTTCTCATCGGCACGGCCTGTGCGGCCGATCCGGTGCACATGCACTTCGGGGTCAGGCGTTACGTCAACGTTGATGACCGCTTCGAGCTGCGCGATGTCGAGCCCGCGCGCGGCAACGTCGGTTGCGACGAGCACCGAGCAGCTCCGGTTTGCGAACTGGATCAGCACCTGATCGCGTTCGCGCTGCTCCAACTCACCATGCAGCGCAAGTGCGTGGATGCCTTGCGCACGCAGCACGTCGAGCAGGTCGCGGCATTGCTGCTTAGTGTTGCAGAACGCGAGCGTGCTGACCGGCCGATAGTGTTTCAGCAGCCGCCCGACCGCATGCAGCCGCTCGTTGTCGGTTACCTCGTAGAAGCGCTGGCGGATCTTGCTGTCGTCGTGGCGCTCTTCGAGTTTCACTTCCTTCGGATTGCGCAGGATCTGGCGGCACAGCTTGGCGATGCCGTCCGGGTAAGTCGCCGAGAACAGCAGCGTCTGCCGGTCGGTCGGGCACTGGCGTACGACCGTCGCGATATCGTCGAAGAAGCCCATGTCGAGCATCCGGTCCGCTTCGTCGAGCACGAGCGTCTTCAGCGCGCCGAGCGTGAGATTGCCGCGTTCGAGGTGGTCCATGATGCGACCCGGCGTGCCGACGACGATATGCGCGCCGTGCTCAAGGCTTTCCGCCTGCGGGCGCATCGGGGTGCCACCGCAGAGCGTCAGCACCTTCACGTTCTCTTCGGCGCGCGCGAGGCGGCGGATTTCCTGCGTGACCTGATCGGCGAGTTCGCGCGTCGGGCACAGCACCATCGCTTGCACGTCAAAGCGGCGCGTATCGAGTCGCGTGAGCAGCGGGAGCGAGAAGGCCGCGGTCTTGCCGCTGCCGGTTTTCGCCTGTGCGATCAGGTCGTGGCCCGCGAGCGTGATCGGCAGGCTCGCGGCCTGGATCGGCGTCATGTCGGTGTAGCCGAGCTGCGCGAGATTCGCGAGCACGGCGGGGGCGAGCGCAAGGGTGCTGAAGGGCGTGGCGGTCGGTTCGGTAGTCATGTTGTTCCGTCGGGTCAATTCAGTTGAGCGGCCGGCCTTCGATTTGCTCGTAGACGACCGTGCCGTCGTCGGCTTCGAAACGCTCGACGTAGTTGCGCGCGCCACAGAGCGTGCAGCGGAACAGCGGCCCTTGGCCTTCGTCCTTGATGACGACTTCAGACAGTTCCCACTGCGTGCCGCAGCTCTGGTTTTTGCAAGTGAACACGGTTTTCTCCGGATGGGTTCGGTTGCGCACCGTTGGTGGCAAGGTGGGATGGGGCGACAAGAGGGGGCAACGGCAAGGACGTTTAGAAACAGGCTAGCGCAGAGCGAAAGTTGTGATACTGTATATCCATACAGTATTCGCGATTTTCTCCCGCGCTTTCCATGTTTGCGCCGTCCCCGTCTCTTTTTCCCGCTGAAGGTGTCGCGGAACACCCTGTCGCCACTGGGCCGGCGGTGTGTGCGTCGCGCCTGCCTGCGCAAAGAGCCCGGATAGTACCAGCGCCCGAGACGCTGCACCCGGCGCTGTGGCGTGCAGGCAGCCTGGCACGCGCCAGTGGCCGCGTTCTGGCCACCGGTTATGACACGCTGAACACCGAATTGCCCGGTGGCGGCTGGCCGCTGGGCGGGCTGACCGAACTGCTGTGTCCTCAGCCCGGTATCGGTGAGTGTCGTTTGCTGCGCCCGGCGCTGTCCACACTGTGCGCGGGGGCAGGGCTGAGTGGTGGACGGATTGCGCTAGTCGGCCCTCCACATCTACCCAACGCCGTGCGGCTGGTCGGCTGGGATTTTTCTCCTGAACAGATCGTCTGGGTGCGCGCAGACAAGCCTGCTGACCTGCTGTGGGCCGCCGAGCAGATCGTGCGCAGCCAGGCATTCGGCGGCGTGCTGATCTGGCTGAACCAGGCGCGCCCTGGAGCACTGCGCCGGCTGCAGGTGCTGGCACAAGCAGGCGAGAGCGCCATCTGGGTGTTCCGGCCGGCGCAGGCGTTGCGCGAGTCGTCGCCGGCGGTGCTGCGCCTTGGGCTGGTGCCGGCGGGTGGCGATGCGCTGTCCATCGTCTTTCACAAGCGGCGCGGGCCGTTGCGTGACACGCCGTTGCTGCTGCCGTTGGCGGATCCGTTGCAGGCGGGGCGCGCTTCCGTTCGTGCGTTGCCAACACAACCCGCCGAGCCATTCACCATGGACCCGGCCACCGCGTCGCTGCTGGCCGCGCTGTCGTCTTCTTCTGCGTTCGATGCTCTGTCGGACGCTTCTGATCATGCCGTTCTGGATCGCGGTGCATCTGCCCCGACTGCCGCTGGACGCGCTTCGACCCCGGTGGTCTGACCCAGCCGCGCTGCCCCTGCCGGTGGTGGTGCTGGAGCAGGAGCGCGTGGTATCGGCCAACCGTCTGGCGGTGCGGGAAGGCGTGCATGCTGGCCTACGCCGGGCGGGTGCGCAGGCGCTGGTGCCGCACGCCGTGCAGCTTGAGCGTGATCCGGCGGCTGAAGCACGGCTGATGCAATCGCTGGCGCTGGCACTGCTGGCATTCACCCCACACGTGACGCTGGATGTGGCCGACGAGGCGACCGTGCTGCTGGAGGTGGAGGCAAGCCTGCGCCTGTTCGGCGGGCATCGCGCACTGTGTCGGGCGGTGAAGTATTGCGCGTACCGGTTGGGTGCCGTGCCAGTGCTCGGCGCCGGACCGACGGCGCGCGGTGCCGCATGGCTGGCGAGCACGCGACCGGTGCGTGGGCGTCGCACAGCAACCCCAGGTGGTGTACGACGGGCGGTGGGAACATCATCGTGTTCCCAACTCGTTGATTGATAACGAGTTTTCCGCACTCGGCGAACCGAGATGGACATAATTATGGACTGAAAACCACGCTTGGTCAACGCGCGCTCCGAGCAAGTCCAGTGCGAGCCATGGACAGCCAGCAGTAGCCAATGTACCCGAGCGCTCAACGTCACGAGGCCGGTTTATCTCCCTTTGGCAGGAACTCCTCGCGGGCGCGCTGCAGAAACCGCTTCATGGGCTCAGAGGGTTCGGCGCTGCGGCGCAGCAGGTAGGTGGACAGCATGGGCGGCGTGCCGGCCAAGGGGCGAACGGTTATGTCGGGGCGGTTCAGGGTCTGCACCTGCGAGGCAATGGCGAAACCTAGGCCATAACCGGCACCGACCAGAGTCAGCATCACGCCTAGGCTCGTCACCTGATCTACCAGCTTGAGCGGCTTGGACGCACCTTGAAGCACCGCCTGGATCTGGTGGTGGCAGCCCGATCCCGCGTCCGGATGGCACAGTACCAACGGAAACTTCAAGGCTTCATCCAATGGCACTTCCGCGTGCGCCAACAAGGGGTGGCGCACGGGCACGATCACCGACAGAGGATCGGTCCACACGGGCTCGGCGACAAGGCCTTCGCTCACCGCGTCCGACAGCGCAAAACCGATGTCCAGCAGATCGTTGTGCAGGCCCTTGAGCTGCTGCGCGAAAGGCAGCTCGAAGACGCGAATCTCCAGTTCGGGCTCTTCCTCGCGGCTGCGCGCCAGCAAGGTGGCAATGTGGGGCTGCGCCAAGCTGTCGCAGATGGCGATGCGCAGATAACCCTGATAGCCCTGCGCCGCCGCCTTTGCGGCACTCACCGCCTGCTCCACGGTGGCCAGCACGCGCCGGCACTCACCGAGGAACACTTGACCGGCCCAGGTCAGTCGCGTCTGGTGCGCGCTGCGGTCGAACAACTGCACGCCGAGCGTGGCTTCGAGATTTCGCATTGCGCGCGACACAGGCGATTGTTCTACGCCAAGGCGCTCGGCCGCTCGCGCGAAATGCAGTTCTTCCGCGACCGCAACGAAATAGCGCAGTAGTCTGAGTTCCAATGCGGCCTCCTGTTTGCCTCGTTCCTGGCCTGCGTCCACCTCATGCGGATTGCGCCTCGCTTTCTCCTTCGATGATTGGCAAGAGGTTCCGGCGTTGCATGCTTGCCTATTCGGATAGGCAGATCGCATCCGAAAATTACGGAGGTTGAGGCGGAACGCTACCTGGCCGAAGACCTGAGAACCTCAATCGCCGCGACGCTGCACTACCGCCTGATCCACAGGTTCAGTTCAATCAATTCCCGGGTTGCAGCTCCACACGCACCTCGCGCGATTTGCCGGCCCGCTCCACTGACAAGACCACCACATCGCCGACCTTCCTGTCGTCTAGCCGCGCGAGCAGCTTGGCCACATCGTCCGTCGCCTGGCCATCAACATCGATGATGCGGTCGCCCGGCACGATGCCTTGCGGCGTGACTTCGACACCCGCGAGGCCGGCCTTGTGCGCTGCCGAACCAGGGGTAACACGCAACACGAACACGCCCTTGCTTCCAGTCAGCGCCAGCAGGCGCTGATTGAGCTGTTCGTCCACCTCAATGCCCAGCGCCGGACGGATGTACTTACCGGTCTTGATGAGTTGCGGGACTACGCGCATGACGGTGTCCACCGGCACGGCGAAACCAATCCCGGCCGAGGCGCCGGAGGGGCTATAGATCGCCGTGTTGATGCCGATGAGCCTTCCTGCCGAATCGAGCAGCGGCCCACCGGAGTTGCCAGGGTTGATGGCGGCGTCGGTCTGGATCAGGTGATCGATGGCCGGGCCGCCCGCTTCTCCGGGTAACGAGCGGTCGAGCGCGGAGACGATGCCGGTGGTGAGCGTCCAGTCCAGGCCGAAGGGGTTGCCGATAGCGAACACCTTCTGACCCACCTTGAGGTCGGCACTGGTGCCGACCGGCACGGCCGGCGGGCGCTTGAAACCGACGCCGATCTTGAGCACAGCGATGTCGTGCGCGGGGCTCGTCCCCACCAGTGCGGCCTGGTAGTCGCGGCCGTCGGCCAGTTTGACGGTGGCTTCGGACGCGCCCTGGATGACGTGGAAGTTAGTGACGACGTGGCCGGCGTCGTCCCAGATGAAGCCCGAGCCAGTGCCGCGCGGCACGGAGAAGACGTTGCGCGTCCAGACATCGCGTACCAATTGTGCGGTAGTGATGTAGACCACCGAGGCGCGCGATTTCTCGAACAGTTCGATGGTGGCTTTCTCGTCCGCCGCCAGATCGCCACGCGCCGTCACAGTGCGTTCTGCCGCCTCGCGCGGACTGAACCAGGCCTCGATGGCGGGCAGGAACTGCCACAGCAGCATGAGCGCGGCAATACAGGCGGTGATGAAGAGCCAGCGCCGGACGAAGTGGTCCGGCGCGGGACGTTGGTACGGGTCGGGGTAGGCCATGAGAAGTCTCCTGTTGATAGGCAATCAGCGCCACAGCCCGCTCGGGCGCCAGCGCGGTGGGCGCGGCGTCAAAGCGGATTCCGGCAAGAAATGGGGCGCGTGGAGTGGCAACGCTGATGCTGGCCCAGGCGCCAACGTCAGTAGGCGTGAGATGCGTTCTTGCGTGGCCGGATGCGTGCGCAACCAGGAGGGTTCGGGATTGCCCCATCCCGGCCACAACCAGGCGCGCCAGGAGCGGCTGACCCGCTCGATTTTCGCCAGCGCGGACGCCGGCCCCTGCGGGTCGCCAGTCAGTTCCGCCGCGAGGCGGTCAGCGTCGAACTCACGCACGCGAGACAAGCCGAGCTGTGCGAGCAGGGCCAGCTGGGGCGATGCGGCCAATAACAATAAACCAGGCCAATAGACCTCCGCCGCGCCAACCAGCAGCGCGGGCAGGTTGAGCAGGATCGCGACTTGTCCCATGAGGGCCAGCAGGCTCGTGAGGCGACTGACGGAATCCGCCAGCCCCATGACACGCAGATCCTCATTAGCGATGTGCGCGATCTCGTGCGCGAGGACACCCGCCAGCTCGCGTGGGCTCAGGCGGCGCAGCAGGCCATCGGTGAGGGCGATCGATGCCTCCTGCTTCGATCCGGTGGCGAAGGCGTTGACGACGGCACTGGGCACATAGTGCGGCACCGGCGTGGCGGGCAAACCGGCACGGGCGGGCAGCTCGCGCAACAGGGCCCACATCTCGTGGGCTTCTTGCGGGTGCAAGGCCCGTACGCGGTACAGGCGCAAGCTCAGCGCCGACGCGGCTACCGGTTCCAGCAGCAACGCACCTGCAACGGCAAACAGCGCGAGCCACAGGCCGCCTTCCCCAAACGGCAGTCTCCCTGCTGCGGCTGCGATCCCGACCAGGGTCAGGACCAACAGTCCGGTCTGCAGGCGGTTGAGCCAGCGGTGTTGCAACAGCGCCGTGCGCGGGTCACTGGGATGATGACGGGTCATGCTCAGATGTCTCGGCGGCGCGGTCGTCGCGCTCGCGCAGCAGCCAGTAAGTGGCACCAAGCGCCAGCGTGGCGCCTGCAAGCGCGGCGATCTTGCCAGGGCTCGCCTCGGGGTCGAGGATCACGAACTTGCGCGCCAGCGCGATCAGGCCGATGAGGATCACGGTCTTGACCTGGATGATGCTGTCCCGACGCAGCGCCACGCGCACGATGGAATGCTTGAACTCCATCGCGATCAAGAGCGTCATGATCATGCCGAACACACTCTGGAATACCTTGTGATCCAGGGGATTGAAGGCATCGAGAACCAGCAGCGTGAAGACGATGGAGATGAGCTGGAACAGCGACACCACGATGATGACGGCAATCACCGCCGACAGCACGAGCGCGACGACCTGCTCGAAGCGCTCGTAAAAACTCATGATGGCCAATTGGTCGCGCAAGACCTGAAATGGGTTAAGGCGTGTTGATTTCATGACGATGAACTCCCTGGAAAACGGCTGCTGTCGAGACGGCGGCGCATTGCGCTGATGTGTCCTTCAATCAGCTCGGTCGACATGCCAAGCGTCGACATCACCTGTTCCGCCAGCCCAATAGCTGCGGCAAAGGATTGCTGGTATACGCGCACGTTGGGCATGGCGCGAAATGCATCGGCCGCGGTCGTACTTCTGCATGACACCCACAAGGTCAGCGCCGGACGGCGCTCGGCAATCGCCTGGGCGATGCGCAGCACTTGCTGGGCATGGTCGAACGTGAGCACCACCAGACGCGCTTGCGCCAACCCGGCAGCCAGCAGGGTATCGGGCCGACTCGCATCGCCATGGAACACCGGCACGCCGGCGGCACGCGCGGCCTCGACCTTCTGCGCGTCCGCCTCCAGCAGCAGATGCGCCACGCCGGCGTGGCGAAGAATCTCGCTGACTGTCAGGCCAAGCTCGCCCGCGCCGCAGATGATGACGTGGTCTCGAAATCGCGCTGTCTGCGCGGCGATCTCGACTTCTTCAGCCTGGGGTGGCTGAATGACGCCGCCGGTGCGGCTCAAGAACCGGGCAAGTACATCGTGATGGCGGATCAGCAGCGGTGCCAAGGCCATGCTGAGCACCAGCGCGACCAGCATGGGTTGTACGACGGTCGCGGGAATCAGATGCTGCTGCAAGACCATGCCCAACAACAGCAGGGCGAACTCGCCGCCATGCCCCAACGCTATGCCCGTGCGCCAGGCATCGAGGGCGGACAGGCGCGCCGCCCGCAAGGCCAGGGTGTTGAGCCCGATCTTGACCGGTACCAGCACTGCCAGCCACGGCGCTGGGCATCGAGGCGCGCAGCGACGAGGAACGCAACCGCTATGCGGAGCTGCAGGTGCAGGCGGAATCGAAGCGCGTGGGCAAGACGCTGGCCTACCAGCGGGCCTACGACGCGGCGTGGAAGCGGCTCTATCCGGGACAGCAGCGCGTGAACATGCCGGGTGCGAAGGCGCCGGGCGCCGGCAACCGGGGCTCGGGCCGGCTGGCGGTTTTCGTGAAGGCCGAGTGCCCGTCGTGCGAGCAGCGCGTGCGCCAGCTGCAGGTGGCCGGCACCGCCTTCGACCTCTACATGGTCGGCAGCCGCCAGGAGGACGCCCGCATCCGCCAGTGGGCGACGCAGGCCGGCATCGACGCCGGCCGCGTGCGCTCCCGCACCATCACGCTCAACCATGACGCCGGGCGCTGGCTGTCGCTCGGCCTGCCCGGCGATCTGCCCGCCGTGGTGCGCGAGGTCAACGGCCAATGGCAGCGGCAGTAACCCGCCGTGCAGGCTGCGCGGCCTTGGTCCTCGGCCT
>NZ_ASZV01000011.1:0-72252 GCF_000442475.1 Ralstonia sp. AU12-08
GCGGGCGTGCCGTCGCCGGTGCTGTATGCGGTGGCGCTGCAGGAGAGCGGCGCCCGGCTGCGCGGCCGGCTGATCCCGTGGCCGTGGACGCTCAACGTCGCCGGCCGCGCCGAACGCTATGCCACGCGGGCCGAGGCCTGCGCCGGCATCCGCCGGGCGCTCGCCCGCACGCCGGTCAACCGCATCGACGCCGGCCTCGGCCAGGTCAACCTCGGCTACCACGCGCACCGCTACGCGCATCCCTGCGAGCTGCTCGACCCATACCGCAACCTCGCCATCGCCGCGGAAATCCTGCAGGAGCAGCACACGCCGGGCGAGGACTGGCTGGTCGCCATCGGCCGCTACCACCGCCCCGCGGGCGGGGCGCCCGCCGCCCGTTACCGCCGCAGCGTCCACCAGCACCTGACCCGCGTGCTCGGGCCGGGAGCCTCACTTCCCTCTGCCCGGAGTCCCATGCCATGAACCGCATCCTCGTCGCCGCGACTGCGGCGCTGCTGGCCACCACCGCAGACGCGCAGGACCGCGGCCCCGTTACCAAGAACAGTTCCCCGCCGCTGATCGTGGTCGAGGACAAAGGCGGCACCTCGGCGCTGCCGTACTACCGGGCCTTGAATCCGCAGGATGCGCAGCCCGGTCAGCCAGCCACGCCGCAAACCAAGCCGCGCATTGGCGGCCCGGCCGAAGCCGAGGCGGCCATGCTGCCGGTGCGCTCGATGCGGCTGACACCCGGCGACGAGCCGCGCCGCGTGATCCGCGCGCCGGGCCTGACGCCGCTGTTCCTGATCGGCGACGACGACCGCTCACGAGCCTGGCTCCAACGACGGGGCAAGGACTTGCAGGCGCTACGCGCCGTGGGCTTGGTGGTCAACGTGGCGACGCCCGAAGCCCTGGCCGCGCTGCGTCGCCTCGCACCGGGCTTGATGCTGTCGCCGGCCTCGGGCGACGAGCTGGCGCAGCGCTTGGGGCTCAAGCACTACCCGGTGCTGATCACCGCCACCGGCATCGAGCCCTGACGTGACGTGAA
The DNA here is from genome assembly GCF_000442475.1 of Ralstonia sp. AU12-08. Taxonomy (NCBI): domain Bacteria; kingdom Pseudomonadati; phylum Pseudomonadota; class Betaproteobacteria; order Burkholderiales; family Burkholderiaceae; genus Ralstonia; species Ralstonia sp. AU12-08. The sequence goes on from NZ_ASZV01000011.1 coordinate 1,025, forward strand.
GCACCCGCCATGCCCCAGTCCCAAGCCGTCGAAGTCTTGCTGCGGCCAGCGGTGGAGCTATACACCGTCGCGGTCTGTGCGGGCGCCGCGTTTCTGTGCCTGGTGGCCCCGTGGTCGCTCGCGCTGAGTCCCTTGCTGGGCCTGGGCAGCGCGCTCGCTTTCCTCACCTTCGGCGCGCTGCGCTTTCGCGACGCCTGGGCCATCCTGCGCTACCGGCGCAACATCCGGCGCCTGCCGCGCTACGTGATGACCAGCCGCGACGTGCCGGTCAGCCAGCAGCGGCTGTTCGTCGGCCGGGGCTTCCACTGGGACCAGCGTCACACGCACCGACTGATGCAGACGTATCGGTCGGAGTTCCGTCGCTACGTGGAGCCGACGGCAATCTATCGGATGGCACGGCGCATGGAAGAGCGCCTGGAGTTCGCGCCGTACCCGTTGTCCAAGATGGCGAAGGCCCTGGCCTGGGACAGCCCGCTGAACCCGGCGCGGCCGCTGCCGCCGGTGGGCGGCCTGCCGCGGCTGCACGGCATCGAGCCGCACGAGGTCGACGTCACCCTGCCGTTGGCCGAGCGCGTCGGCCACAGCTTGGTGTTAGGCACCACGCGCGTCGGCAAGACCCGCCTGGCCGAGCTGTTCATCACGCAGGACATCCGGCGCAAGGTCAATGGACAGCACGAGGTCGTGATCGTCTTCGATCCCAAGGGCGATGCGGATCTGTTGAAGCGCATGTACGTGGAGGCCAAGCGCGCCGGACGCGAAGGCGAGTTCTACGTTTTCCACCTGGGCTGGCCGGACATCAGCGCCCGCTACAACGCGGTGGGCCGCTTCGGACGCATCTCGGAAGTTGCCACGCGCATCGCCGGCCAGCTTTCCGGTGAAGGCAACAGCGCGGCGTTCCGCGAGTTCGCCTGGCGCTTCGTCAACATCATCGCGCGGGCGTTGGTCGAGCTGGGGCAGCGGCCCGACTACCTGCTGATCCAGCGCCATGTCATCAACATCGATGCGCTGTTCATCGAGTACGCCCAGCACTACTTCGCCCGGAACGAGCCCAAGGCCTGGGAGGTCATCGTCCAGCTCGAAGCCAAGCTGAACGACAAGAACATCCCGCGCAACATGATCGGCCGCGAGAAGCGCGTCGTCGCGCTGGAGCAGTACCTGTCGCAGGTGCGCATCTACGACCCTGTGCTCGACGGCCTGCGCAGCGCGGTGCGCTACGACAGGACGTACTTCGACAAGATCGTCGCATCGCTCCTACCGCTGCTGGAGAAGCTGACCACCGGCAAGATCGCGCAGTTGCTGGCGCCGAACTATTCGGACCTCGCCGACCCACGCCCGATCTTCGACTGGATGCAGATCATCAGGAAGCGGGCCGTGGTCTATGTCGGCCTCGATGCACTGTCGGACGCGGAAGTCGCGGCGGCGGTCGGCAATTCGATGTTCTCCGACCTCGTATCCGTCGCGGGTCACATCTACAAGTTCGGCATCGACGACGGCCTGCCGGGTGCCGCGACGGGCATCAAGGTGCCCATCAACGTCCATGCCGACGAGTTCAACGAACTCATGGGCGACGAGTTCATACCCATGGTCAACAAGGGCGGCGGCGCGGGCGTCCAGGTCACGGCCTACACGCAGACCCTCTCGGACATCGAGGCACGCATCGGCAACCGCGCGAAGGCGGGCCAGGTGGTGGGCAACTTCAACAACCTGTTCATGCTGCGCGTGCGCGAGACCGCCACGGCCGAACTGCTGACGCGGCAACTGCCCAAGGTCGAGGTCTACACGACGACGGTGATGAGCGGCGCCACCGACAGCTCGGACCCGACCGGCAACACCGCCTTCACCTCCAACACGCAGGACCGCATCAGCAGCAACAGCGTGCCGCTGATTGAACCGGCGCACGTGGTCGGGCTGCCCAAGGGCCAGTGCTTTGCACTGATCGAGGGCGGGCACCTCTGGAAGGTGCGCATGCCCTTGCCGGCGCCCGACCCCGACGAGGCCATGCCCAAGGATTTGCAGGAGCTGGCCGGCTACATGCGCCAGCACTACGTCGAGGCCGGCGATTGGTGGGACAACAATGGGCTTCCCGGACTGCAGGACCAAGCACTGCCCGACGACTTGCTCGCCGACTTCAAGCAGATGGCCAGCGCGGATGAAGGGGCCACGGGATGAGCGACCCCGCCGTCGCCGTCCAGCGCCAGCAGGTTCGCCAGCAGGGCCTGATCGCAGGCCTCATCACGCTGCCGTTCCGGCTGTTCGGGGTGTTGGCCGGTTCGCTGGTGCTGTGCATCGCGATCGAGTGCATCGGCATGCACTTCTTCTGGCCCGAGCAGGGCTGGCGCCATGCGCAGGGCATGCTGAACTACGAGCTGTCGCAGGTCTCGGAGCATTTCACGCAAAGCGTGCTGGTGCAGGAGCCGGGGCGCAGCGCCCTCCAGCTCGTCGAGTGGGCCTACCAAGGACTGTTCGTGAAAACGGGCCTGCTGGACTGGATACGCGACGCGGCGGCGCAATCGCGTGCCGGCGCGCGCAGCCAGGCGCAGGACTTCCGCTACTACATCGGTCAGCTCTACGTGCATGTCGAGAGCTACCTGATCGCCTCGGCGTACACAGTGCTGGTGTTCCTCGTGCGGCTGCTGGTGCTGGTCCTGACCTTGCCGCTGTTCCTGATGGCGGCCTTCACCGGCCTGGTGGACGGGCTCGTGCGCCGCGACGTGCGCGGCTTCGGCGCCGGCCGCGAATCGGGCTTCGTCTACCACCGGGCGAGAGCCAGCCTGATGCCGCTGGCGGTGCTGCCCTGGGTCACTTACCTCGCGCTGCCGGTCAGCGTGCATCCGCTGCTGATCCTGCTGCCCAGCGCGGCGCTGCTCGGCGTCGCGGTGTGCATCGCGTCGGCGACGTTCAAGAAGTATCTGTGAAAGCGGTTCAAGATAATCTCCGTCTCACTCTTCATGGCGACTCATCGACACCAAACATCTTTTGACCTTTGACACTGCATCCACCCTACATCTTCGAGGCCATGTGGCCACTCAGACACACGAACGCAAATGGTCTCAGCGGCGCCTGCTGCGTCCCGGCCACGGTAGCTGCCCAGTGAGTTCAGCCAAGCCACCGTCGTCCTCGACGCGTACACCGAAGCGGTTCACTTCGACCTCAGGTAAATCGTCGCTGTCGAACCAGAGCAGCGAGGTCGTGGTGTCAGTACGTGCGTAGTGCCTGGAGAGTTCCCAGAGATCGAGGCCCTTTTCCCAGTTGTCGAACCAGATGTCTTGTGCAACCTCATCTGTGTCGGCAGCACTGCTGCCTGAAGAACGGAGACGGTGAGCCACAGAGCCGACAGGAATGGCAGACCTGGGAGATATCCAAGCCCCAGCCTGTCGCAAACTGGTGGAGCGTGCCGCGTAGCGCACTGCACCGCGCTCCATGGTGACGAAGGCGCAAGGGATGTCGCTGAGGGAGGCGAACCGCGACGCAGCGGCGGGAAATGATGTGCTGAAAAGCGCCGCCATGCCCTGGATCAGCTCCAGCGAAGGTTCTTCCTTGGGCACAAGCGATAGCCATTGCTGATACGGCATCAGCAACTCGGCGGCGAAAGTGTCGCATGCGATTTCGTTCGGATGCCGCTTCGCATAGGACCAGGACGGCACCTCTTCGTGGCTCGATTCCAGCGCAAGGACGATATGCGCAATTTCGTGGCAGATGGTGAAGCGTTGGCGTTCTTCTGTCTCCAGCGAATTCACCGTGATCACGTGCTTGCCATTCGGCTTGGTGATCGTGTAGCCGGACTCCCCCTCACTAAGCTCCTCTTTCTTGACTTTGGCGTTGGCCGCGACCACATAGGGCGTCAGGTCTTCTCGGATGCCGGACACATCAACCTTCGCAACAAAGGCCCGTGCTTTCTGTGTGACATCCGCTTCATCCATATTCAGTCATCCTCGTCCTCGAATGCTCGCTGTATCCGGGCGATCAGTGTCGCGGGATCGGGCCTTGTATTTCCACGATGCCTCACGCCTGCTGCAGCCGAAAAGATGTCGATGCTGATGGAAGGATCGTTCAGCACGAATTCAACAAGGCGGGGATCGGCCTCCGCATGGTCGACAAGCCACATCACCAGCGCAGCATCTCTTTCACCTGGTTTGAGAACCTTCAGCAGCTTCTCGACTAAGTCCACTGACGGATTTGTCTTTTCGCCGGACTCCAGCCGGTGGACATAGGCATGGTCCACCGAAGACAGTTGACCGATTTCGCGCAATGAGAGGGTTCTGCGCTCGCGTAGCGTCTTGAGGGCGACGCCCAGGCCTGTTTGTGACATCCGTTCCGTTCCTTGTGGCTGCGGCGGACAACGGTGTGTGTCCGGTCCGAAGCAGTTGCGTTCTGCGGCACCAAGCCCACCATTTGCAGTTTGGCACCAAGTCTGATACATTGTTGTCCAGCCAGACAACAGAAGTGAGTTCTACGACTGCAGCAAGTTGATTTGGCTTGACTCGCCCGTTGTCTGCAAGAGCAACGAATTTTGCTTCAACCGGTGGTCATTGGCAACCCGGCCGGCTGGCCGGGGTCTCGATGGTTCAACTTTAGGAAATTCGCCATGACAGGCAAAAATCAGCATGTAGTTCCTCACCAGGACGGTTGGGCCGTCAAGGGTGCCGGCAATCAACGGGCAACCTCCGTGCACGATACGCAGCAGCAGGCCATTGACGCGGCGCGGGACATCGCACGCAACCAGCAGTCCGAACTGGTCATCCACCGTCCGGACGGTCGCATCCGTGACAAGGACAGCCACGGTAACGACTCCTTCCCGCCGAAGGGCTGAGTGCCATGATGGGCGTGCCCACCTACCATGTGCTCGCCCTGTCTGGGGGCGGCTATCGCGGCTTGTACACAGCGACGGTTCTTGCCGAGCTTGAAGCCGTGCTAGGCCGCCCCATCGCTTCGCACTTCGACCTGATCTGCGGCACCTCTGCAGGCGGGATGCTGGCCTTGGGGCTGGCCGCGGAAATCCCCGCCATTGAACTCAAAGCCTTGTTCGAACGACAGGGCTCCCGCATCTTTGGTTGCCGAAGTCTCGCTCGGCGCCTTCTGGGCTTCTGGTTGACCGCCAAGCACGACTCCGCAGGGTTGCGGGGCGTGCTGACCGAGCGCTTTCAAGACGCCACGATCGGCAACTTGAAGCACCGCGTTCTCGTGCCAGCCGTCAACTACTCGACGGGGCGCGGCCAGTTCTTCAAAACGCCTCACCATCCCTCATTTGAGATGGACCACCGCATGAGGATCGTGGATGTGGCGTTGGCGACCGCCGCTGCGCCCGTTTACTTTCCGCTAGCGCGCAACGATCGTGGCGTCTTTGCGGATGGAGGACTGGTCGGCAATGCGCCAGGACTGTTCGGGCTGCACGAAGTCAATACGTTCCTCGCGCCGAAACAGAATGCACTGGTCCGGGTGCTGTCCATCGGCACGATGACGATCGGTGCAACCGTCCGTGGCGGCGCCAGCCTCGACCGCGGATTCGGCAAGTGGCGCGGAGGGCTGTTCGATCTGGTGATCTCTGCCCAGGAGTCGTCGGTGGACTACATGCTGCGCCAGTCGTTGGGTAGCAACTACTTCCAGATCGACGACAAGGCCACGCCCGATCAAAGCAAGGACGTAAAGGCGCTGGACCGGGTTTCCATCGGCGCCACGAATACGCTGAAGGACCGCGGCAATCATGCAGCGCAGCGCGCGCTTGGCGACCCTCTTTTCCAACCGTTTCGAGCGCACCAGGCCGGCGCACCCACCTTCTATCACGGCCCCAACAAGAATGTGCCGGAGGCCGAATGCTGAACCTGAGCCCGCTTTTCTTTACCACCGTCGATGACGAATCCTGCATGCATGACGAGCTGGATCTGTCGCCCGAGCAACGAGCCTGGATCGCCAGCGCCCGAAATGATGTCAGGAACTGCCTTCGCACCGGAATTCCGCGCGTGCTGCGCGAACGCGGGTACACGGACGACGTGCCGCAGCCACGCTTCTTCACGCAAGGATCGTGGGCGTACAAGACCTTGAACGGCCCGGCACAACGGCCCCAGCAGGCGGATGTCGATGATGGTTGCTATCTGCCGTTGAGTTTTGTCTCGCAGACGAAGCGTCCCAGCAGGGCCACAACGGTGTTCTTTGCAGCTGCTGAAGAAGCCTTGAGGCTGTTGGTCGAGGAGAAGCACTGGAAGCTTGTCACCGACAAGCCGACATGCATCCGGATTGTCATTGCGGCCTATGCCCACATCGACATTCCGTTGTACGCCATCCCCGACGAAGAATTCGTCACGCTCGCGAAAGCCTCGATGGAGCGATACGGCTATGACTCGCTGACGGAGGCGGTGAACATGGCAGAGCGGGATGCCTGGACGGCATTGCCCGCTGATAAAGTGCTCCTGGCTCACCGCGAGTGCAACTGGATGCCCTCCGACCCCAGGCCTGTGAAGGAATGGTTTTTGGGCGAGGTGGAGGCCAAGGGCGAACAGTTCCGCCGCGTGATTCGCTACTTGAAGGCGTTTCGCGATTGGCGGTGGTCGAGCGGTGGACCGGCTTCGATTCTGTTGATGGCCGCTGCGGCTCCGCTATTCGAGAAGCGGGATCGGCGCGACGACCTGGCGTTGCTGGATGTCGTCGCGGCATTGCCGGCCCGGCTGCGCGCGGGGGTGAACAACCCCGTTGATGAGTCGGAGTCGCTTACTGCACGCCTTGGTAAAGAGGGCGTCGAAGAGGCTGCGAAAGCGTTCGAAGCATTCGAAAAAGTGCTGCGCGGAGCCACCAACGCCGGCAGCCCTTCACAGGCCTGCGTCTGGATGCAAGGCGAATTCGGTCCGCGTTTTCCGAACGAGCCGGACCGGGTCAAGGTGGTATCCGTTGTCGCCACCATTGCCGCAGCGCCGGCTACGGCTGGTCCGAGCGAATTGGTCGGGCGCACGAAGGCCGGATGAGCAGCGTCGCCGTGGTCTCCGATGTGGTCGAAGCCTTCAGGCTGCAAGGCTTCGAGTTTGTCGGCAAGACGGACGACGGCTGGTTCAAGCTGAGGGGGCCGTTGATCCCGTGCGGCGCGGACGATGGCATTCCATGTGAGGTTCAGCTCGACCCTACCTTCTTCGACCTGCCTCGCATTCGGCTGCTCGAAATTCCGCCTGAACTGCCCAATGCAGTTCCTCATCTTGGCGCGGAGGGCGGCCTTTGCTATCTGGCCAAGGGAACTGTCGTGCTGGACATCTACGATCCTGTAGGGCAGTCCTTGGCGTGCCTGCAACGGGCGGCAGCGGTGCTCGGGCAGATCTTGAAGGGCGAGATGATCGAAGATCTCGCCGAAGAGTTCTTTGCCTACTGGAACGGCTGGCTTTGTTTTGTGGACATGCAAGGCGAAGATCTGGGGCGACAAAACTGTATCGTTGCGCAAGCCAATGGGAATCCACTCTGGTTCATCACCGACAACGAAGATCGAACAACAAGAAAGTTGCATTCACTCGGCTACCAGGTCACTGATAAAACGGTGCTGACATACCGGGTCAAGACCACCGCGCAACCCCGCCCACTAACCAGCCACTGGCCCCCCGAAACGGTGGGGGACGTCTTGGCTTGGCAAAGCACCCTGGACCCACGGTGTCGGCGCAAGATTCACGAACGAATCAAGGAAGGGCAAAGCAAAAAAGCAAATGGCGTCCTGATCATCATCGAATCGCCACTGATGACCTACGGCTTTGCCGTGCTCTTTGACCACCAAGTGAGTCAAAAGACCAAGCTTGCTGATCGCAGGGATTCGAGTTTTGGGCTGAAGGTAATGCCCGTCTCAGTGATCAGGATCGATGACCGGTATCTGGCCCAGCGCAACATCCCCAAGTCGAAAACGTTGGCGGGGAAACGAATCGCACTTGTGGGTTGCGGCACGATCGGCGGATACCTCTCGGACATGCTGGTCAAGGCCGGGGCAGGATCATGCGGAGGGAAACTCACGCTGGTGGATTTTGATGGCCTCCTTCCACAGAACATCGGACGGCATCGGCTCGGCTTCCCGGACCTGTTGTCGAACAAGGCTGAGGCGATGGCGAAGGAACTCAAGCGCTTGTCGCCAGGCGTCGAGGTTCATGCGCTCCCCGTGGACGTGAGACAGGCCCAACTGGGAAAGCTGGACCTACTCATCGATGCCACCGGCGAAGAATCCCTCGGGCATTGGCTGTGCGGCCGCTACAGGGCTCCCACGCCCATGCTTTCTGTTTGGATCGAAGGGCCGGGAACGGCTGTGCGTGCGCTCCTGAGAACGAACGCATCGGGTGCGTGCTACCGATGCCTATGGCAGAGCCACAGAAGAGGCGAACTTCGCTCGACCATTGATGCTCTGCCTAACATCTTGGCAGGCCACGGGTGCGAGGGCTTGTATGTGCCATTTCCGGCTTCGGTGTCGGTGCAGGCAGCCAGCTTGGGTGCTGAGATGGCCCTTGATTGGGTCAAGGGCGTCCACTCTCCTGCATTGCGGACCCGGCTGATCGACCAGACCCATCATCTGGCCACGCCTGACTGCGATCCTCTGCGAGATCATGATTGCCCTCTATGCAATTCCTAGGGTCCTGGGCAACTGGCGACAAGAGCAGGTTGCTGCATTTTTCGACCCAGACGCTGGAGACATTCAGTCAGCATATCCAGGCTAGTGATGCCGACTGCGAAGCGGGCGGACTCTTGCTTGGTTCTGTACATGGAGCCCATTTGCTCATTGAGCAGGCGACGGTTCCTACCGCGTGGGACAAGCGGTTTCGCTATCTGTTCGAGCGGATGCCGTTTGGTCATGAGGCTATTGCGTTGTCGCGATGGACGGCGAGTCAGGGAACTGTCCGCTATTTAGGCGAATGGCATACCCACCCGGAAGACCATCCCCAGCCTTCTAGCCTTGACAGATCTGAATGGACTTTGTTGGCAGCGCAGCGTCGGGACAAGCGGCCAGTGCTCGCTGTCATCATCGGGCGTAGATCTCTGTATGCAGAGTTGGTGCCGAGATCAGGCGAAGGGTCGATATTCTTCCCCGTGGAGTAGAGCACTAGCGCAACAACCATCATCGTCTTGACTTGCACCTCCACTCAGACGGTAGTGCATTAAAGACGACGTCATCGGGGAAATTCCTTCCTCTGCAGCGGAGTTTGCCGCGGAAAGCGGTGGCTGGCCGGTTCCGATTGATTGCGGCGCCGGAAGACCGGCCGTTTGAGCATCGAGCCATCCGCATCCCTCGGAGAACGGCTCGATGGAAACCACTCGCAATCCCGCGCAGGTTCGGCGCTTCGCCGTCGAGGCACCCTGGGCCGTGCGTGTTGCCGCGCTGCTGCTTGCCGCTGCCGGATTGCAGCCCGCCATCGCCGCTGACGCCTCCGACAACGCTGCGGAGCGCGAGATGCTCGCCGCGGTAACGCGCCAGCTCGAACTGCTGGACCGCCTCGCCGAGCACGCCGCCACCACCGCGCCGCAGGAGCGCGCCCGCTACCACTTCGACTACGCGCGGCTGCGCGCCGACCTGGAGCGCGTGCGCACCGGCGTGCGCGACTACCTCGTTCCGCAACGCGCCCAGCCGCGTGATCCCGTGCCGCTGGCCGGTGACTACACGCGCAGTAACGCGGCGCCTGCGACGTCGCCCAAGGAGGCGCCGTCGTCATGACGCCTTCCGCCGATCAGGTCGCCGCCTTCACGGCCAACGGCGGCTTCGCGCCCGGGGCCGTCTCCACCGTCGTGCTCGGCTTCGTCTTCGCCATCCTGCTGCTGTGGGGCGTGTGGGCGATGCGCACTGCCTATGTCGGCTGGGCCGAGCACCACCTGACCCAACGCCAGTTCCTCGGCGTCATCGTGCGCTTCGTCGCGATGTACCTGGTGCTGGGCTTTTTCCTCCTGTCCTGACCCCATGAAAGGTACTTCGCCATGAACGCTCCCGCTACTTCTCGCCGTCCCACGTCGCGGCCCGCCGCGCGCATCGCCGCGCTGCTGATCCCGCTGGGCATCGCCGCCACGCCGCTGCCGTCGTTCGCCGACCTTCCCACGCTGGAAGACCCGTCGCGCGGCACCGGCAGCGGCATCATGCAGACGCTGCAAAACTACGGCTACGACATCGTGCTGCTGATCGCGCTGCTCGTCGTCGCCTCGATGTTCGTCGGCGTCTGCTACCACGCCTACACGCGCTACGCCGAGATCCACACCGGCCGCGCAACGTGGGGGCAGTTCGGGTTGACCGTCGCGGTGGGCGCGATCCTGCTGGTCGTCGGCATCTGGCTGCTGACCAAGGCTACCGGCGTCCTGTAAGGCCCGGCAACGATGGCCGGCGCCCTGGAGAGTCCGTCGCGCGACGGGCTCGTGACCTTCCTGCCGCACCGCCTCAACCGCCACCCGGTGGTCGTGCGCGGGCTCACGGCCGACGAGCTGTGGGTCTGCGCCGGGCTGTCCGGCGCGGCCGGTCTCGTGGCCGGCGTACCGCTGGCCTGGCTGACGCACAGCATCGCGATGGTGCCCACGCTGATCGTCGCCGGCATCGGTGTCGGTGTCTTCGTGGGCGGCGGCCTGCTGCGGCGGTGGAAGCGCGGCCGGCCCGACACCTGGCTGTACCGCCAGCTCCAGTGGCGCCTCGCGCTGCGCTACCCCGCGCTGGCTGCGCATGCGGGCGGGGGCCAGCTCATCACCCGGTCGGGCTGGTGGTCCACGCGGCGCCTGCGGCCCGATCCGTCCCTGCGTCGAGGTAGACCATGAGCCGATTCAAGAACGAGGTCGCGCACCTGCAGGCGCATGTGAAGACCTTGCGCCTGGCTGGCGCCGCACTGTTCGTCGTGGCGCTGCTGCTCGGCTTCGGCTGGTGGAGCGCACCCAAGAGCCTGACCATCCACGTGCCACCCGACCTGCGCTCGGGCAGCACGCGCAAGTGGTGGGACGTGCCGCCGGAGAGCGTCTACGCCTTCACCTTCTACATTTGGCAGCAGGCCCAGCGCTGGCCGACCAATGGCGAGCAGGACTACCCGCGCAACCTGCATGCACTGTCTGCGTACTTCACGCCGAGCTGCCGTGCCTTCCTGCAGCAGGACTACGAATTCCGGCGCAGCAACGGCGAGCTACGCCAGCGCGTGCGCGGCATCTACGAGATTCCCGGCCGCGGCTACGGCGACGAGCCGGCCATGCGCGTGCGCACCGTGTCGGCCAACAACTGGATCGTCACGCTGGACGTGAGCGCCGACGAGTACCTGGGCGCCGAGCAGGTCAAGCGCGCGCTCGTGCGCTATGCACTCAAGGTTGTGCGCATGGACGTGGACCCCGAGCGCAACCCCTTCGGCCTGGCGCTGGACTGCCATGCACGCGCGCCGGAGCGCATCGAGACCCCGCCGCCTGCGGCGCCGCCCGGCCGGGCCGCAAGCGCCGGCTCCAACTTGCAGGGAGACACCCCATGAAGTCCCTCGTGAAGCGTTCATCTGCGGCGGCCCTGGCTGGCCTGCTGCTGTGCCTGGCCTTCGTGCCTGCGGCCCATGCCGTCGAAATCCTGCGCTGGGAGCGCCTGCCGCTGGCGGTGCCGCTGGTGGTCGGCCAGGAGCGCGTGGTGTTCATCGAGCGCAACGTGCGCATCGGTGTGCCGCCCACGGTTGGCGAGCAGTTGCGCGTGCAGAGCGCTGGTGGCGCGATCTACCTGCGCGCGAGCGCGCCGATCCCGCCCACACGGCTGCAACTGCAGGACGTGGAGTCGGGCGCGCTGATCCTGCTGGACATCGCGGCCGAGCCGGCGAAGGCGGGCCAGCCTGCACTCGAACCCGTGCGCATCGTCGAAGGCGACGTGCCGGCGACGCGCTACGGCGAGCCGGCCAAGCCGGCGGACGACGATGCGGAGCGCACCGTACCCGCAGCGAAGCGCGCCACGCCGGTGGCGGTTGTGCTCACGCGCTATGCGGCGCAGAACCTCTACGCGCCGCTGCGCACCGTGGAGCCCGTTCCCGGCCTCGGCCGCGTCAATCTGCGCCGTGGGCTGGAGCTTTCCACCTTGCTGCCCACACTGCCGGTGCGTGCGCAGGCGCTGGCCGCTTGGCGGCTCGAAGACCAGTGGGTGACGGCGGTGAAGCTCACCAACGCCTCCGGGCGCTGGCTCGACCTCGATCCCCGCGCGCTGCAGGGCGACTTTCTCGCCGCGACCTTCCAGCACCCGAATCTGGCGCCGGCCGGCCGCGCCGCCGACACCACGGTGGTCTACCTCGTGACCCGTGGCCACGGCCTGGCCGAGTCGCTGCTGCCCAAGCTCTCACCGATCGACGCGACGGTGAACCTGCCGCCGGCCGCGGCGGCCGGCCAGGCCGAAGGAGGTGCCCGCCATGAAAAGTAACCCCCTCCTGAAGTGGCTGCTGATCCCGATGGCGCTGGTGCTGCTGTTCGTCGGCATCAAGATGTTCTCCGGGGATCGCGGCGCCAAGCCCGTTCCGGCCGGCAGCGCCAACTCGCTCACGCCCGAAGAGATGAAGGCGCTGGGCATCGAGGGCGACACGCCGCGCGATACCGTTGCCACACTGGTGGCCCAGGTCAAGCAGTTGCGCAACGAGCTGCAGACGGCGCTCAACGACAACAAGAACCAGAAGAGCGAGAACGAGCGTATGCGCGCGCGGGAAAGCGCGATCGACCAGCGCATCCAGTCCGCGCTGGATGGTGAACGCGGCCGCCTGCAGCAGGACCGCGAGCAGTTGGCCGGCGACCGCCAGCAGACCCAGGGCCTGCTGCAAGACCTGCAGCGGCGCCTGGATGGGCTTTCCGGCAAGGGCGGCCAGGCCGATCTGCCGGTCGGGCTCGGCCTGGAGGACGGCGACGGCAAGGGCTTCAGCGGCAGCCAGGGCGGCGCCGCGCGCAGCACCAGCGGCACGCGCTGGGTGGAACCGGACGATGCGAAGCCTTCGGCGAAGAACGGCAGCAGCGGCGGCCTGAACTTTCCGACCAGCTTCGGGCCGGCGCAGAAGACGCTTTCCGACACGGCCGACAACGTGGCCAGCACCGTCGCGGATGCAGGCAGCCGCGCCGTGGGCACGTCGTCCAAGCCGGTCTACACGGTGCCGTCGAACTCGACGCTGATGGGCTCCATCGCGATGACCGCGCTGATCGGCCGCGTGCCGATCGACGGCACGGTCAACGACCCGTACCCCTTCAAGGTGCTGATCGGCCCGGACAACCTCACCGCCAACGGCATCGACATTCCCGACGTGGCGGGCGCGGTGGTCAGCGGCACGGCCTCGGGCGACTGGACGCTTTCCTGCGTGCGCGGCCAGATTCGCTCGGTGACGTTCGTCTTCAACGACGGCACGGTGCGCACGATGCCGGAGGACGGCAACCGCAACCAGAGCGGCGGCGGCCAGGGCAATGGTGCAAACAGCACGACGCAAGGCGGCCTGGGCTGGATCAGCGATCCCTACGGCATCCCCTGCGTCAGCGGCGAACGGCGCAGCAACGCGCAGCAGTACCTGGGTTCGCAAGCCCTCATCACCGCGGCCGGCGCCGGCGCCGCTTCACTGATCAAGTCGGACAACGGCAGCGTGGCCGTGGTCGCTAACAGCAACGGCTCGCTTGGCACGGTAGGCATCAGCGGCAACGAGGCGATGGGCCGCATCCTGGCCGGGGGCGTCCGCGACATGGCCGATTGGGTCAACAAGCTTTACGGCCAAGCCTTCGCCGCCGTCTACGTGCGGCCCGGCGCCAAGGTCGCGGTGCATCTGGAGCAGCCGCTCAACATCGACTACGACGCCAAGGGGCGCCGGGTCAATCAACGCATCGGAGGCAAGCATGCGTCGGATTTGGATTGAATCGGCCGCGATCCTGTGCGCGGTCCTGGTGCTGGGCGGCTGCGCCACCAGCAAGGACAAGTTGCTGCCGCACGGCGATCACACCATGCTCGACGTGTGGAATCAGGAGACGGGCGGCAGCGCCGGTGGTGGGCAGGCAGCGCGGCAACTGCTCGATGCACGCCAGGACTTGCGCCGGCCGCTGACCGAGGCCGACGTGCAGGCGGTGCCCGCCGCCGCTGCCGCCTACACGCGCACCGCGGCCAACGAGATTTACCGCCAGTTCCGACGCCTGCCGAACCCGGACCTAGTGATGTACGTGTTCCCGCACCTGGCCGGCACCGACCCGGTGCCCGTGCCCGGCTACACCACCGTGTTCCCGCTCTACCAGCGCGTGCAGTACGCGATGCCTGGCGAGCGCCTGGAGGACTACTGATGGCTTGGTCGTTGCCCTGGGCACGCAAGGCCGTCACGCCCGCCGGCCCCGACCTGGATGCCGATGACGCCTGGTCGCAGCATGTCTCGACGCTGGCCGCGCACGGCATTCCCGAGCCCGGCAGCGCGATGGGCAGCCAGCCGCGCCCGCCGACCACCGAAGCGGACCTGCAGGCGCTCTACGGCGTGGCACCGTCCTTCGCCGACCTGTTGCCGTGGATGGAGTACCTGCCCGGCTCCAAGAGCATGTTGCTGGAAGACGGCCAGTCGGTTGCGGGCTTCTTCGAACTGGCCCCGGTCGGCACCGAAGGCCGTGAGATGGCCTGGCTGTGGCAGGCACGCGATGCACTGGAGAACGCGCTGCAGGACTCGTTCGACGAACTCGACGAGAACCCGTGGGTCGTGCAGCTCTACGCCCAGGACGAATCGACCTGGGACACCTACCTGCGCGGGCTGGCCGACTATGTGCGGCCGCGCGCCCAGGGCAGCGCCTTCACGGACTTCTACCTGCGTTTCTTTGGGCACCACCTGCGCGCCATTGCCAAGCCCGGCGGGCTGTTCGAGGACACCACGGTGACGCGGCTGCCGTGGCGCGGCCAGGTCCGGCGCGTGCGAATGGTGGTCTACCGGCGCGCGAACGCTACGACCGCATCGCGGCGCGGCCAGTCCCCCGAGCAGGCGTTGACGACGATCTGCGACCGGCTCGTGGGCGGCCTCGCCAACGCGGGCGTGAAATCCCGCCGCATGGAGGCGGCCGACATCCACGACTGGCTGCTGCGCTGGTTCAACCCGCACCCGACGCTGCTCGGCCCCAGCGCCGACGACCGCGAGCGCTTCTATGCGCTCACGCGCTACCCCGAGGCAGTCGAAGACGGCGAGATCGAGCTGGCCAGCGGAGACTTCGCGCAGCGCCTGTTCTTCGGCCAGCCGCGCTCGGACGTGGCGAACGGCACGTGGCTGCTCGACGGCATGCCGCACCGGATCATCGTGATGGACCGGTTGCGCATGCCGCCTGCGACCGGCCACGTCACCGGCGAAACGCGCAAGGGCGGCGATGCCGTCAACGCGCTGTTCGACCAGATGCCCGAGGACACGGTGATGTGCCTGACCGTCGTCGCGACGCCGCAGGACGTGCTCGAAGAGCACCTGAACCACCTGAGCAAGAAGTCGGTCGGCGAGACGCTGGCTTCGGAGCAGACGCGCCGCGACGTGCAGGAAGCGCGCGGGCTGATCGGCAGCGCGCACAAGCTCTACCGCGGTGCGCTTGCCTTCTATCTGCGCGGACGCGACCTCGCGCAGCTCGACGCCCGCGGCCTGCAACTGGTCAACGTCATGCTCAACGCCGGCCTGCAGCCGGTGCGCGAGGAAGACGAGGTGGCGCCGCTCAACAGCTACCTGCGCTGGCTCCCGTGCGTGTTCGATCCGGCCACCGACAAGCGCCAGTGGTACACGCAACTGATGTTCGCGCAGCACGCGGCGAACCTCGCGCCGGTGTGGGGCCGCAGCCAGGGCACCGGCAATCCGGGCATCACGTTCTTCAACCGCGGCGGCGGGCCGATCACCTTCGACCCGCTGAACCGGCTCGACCGGCAGATGAACGCTCACCTGTTCCTGTTCGGTCCCACCGGCTCGGGCAAAAGCGCCACGCTCAACAACATCCTGAACCAGGTGACGGCGATCTACCGGCCGCGGCTGTTCATCGTCGAGGCGGGCAACAGCTTCGGCCTGTTCGGCGACTTCGCGGCGCGGCTAGGCATGAAGGTGCATCGCGTTAAGCTGGCCCCCGGTGCCGGGGTGAGCCTCGCGCCGTTCGCCGACGCCCACCGGCTGGTGGAAACGCCCAGCCAGGTGCAGACGCTGGATGCCGACGCCCTGGACGAGGACCGCGACGAAGCGGCACAGGCAGCGGATGCCGACGAGCAGCGTGACGTGCTGGGGGAACTGGAAATCACCGCGCGGCTGATGATCACCGGCGGCGAGGACAAGGAAGAGGCGCGCATGACGCGCGCCGACCGCAGCCTGATCCGCCAGTGCATCCTCGATGCGGCCCAGCGTTGCGTGGCCAACCAGCGCACCGTCCTGACGCGCGACGTGCGCGATGCGCTGCGCGAGCGCGCCCGCGATACGGCACTACCCGAGGTGCGGCGCGCGCGGCTGCTGGAAATGGCCGACGCGATGGATATGTTCTGCCAGGGCGTGGACGGCGAGATGTTCGACCGGCCCGGCACGCCCTGGCCCGAGGCCGACATCACCATCGTCGATCTGGCGACCTTCGCACGCGAGGGCTACAACGCGCAGCTTTCCATCGCCTACATCAGCCTTATCAACACGGTCAACAACATCGCCGAGCGCGACCAGTTCCTCGGCCGGCCGATCATCAACGTGACGGACGAGGGGCACATCATCACCAAGAACCCGCTGCTTGCGCCCTACGTCGTCAAGATCACGAAGATGTGGCGCAAGCTCGGCGCCTGGTACTGGCTGGCGACGCAGAACATCGACGACCTGCCCAAGGCCGCCGAGCCCATGCTCAACATGATCGAGTGGTGGATCTGCCTCTCGATGCCGCCCGACGAGGTGGAGAAGATCGCGCGCTTTCGCGAGCTGAACGCGGCGCAGAAGGCGCTGATGCTGTCGGCCCGCAAGGAGGCCGGCAAGTTCAGCGAGGGCGTGATCCTTTCCAAGAGCATGGAAGTGCTATTCCGCGCGGTGCCGCCCAGCCTGTACCTGGCGCTGGCTCAGACCGAGCCGGAAGAGAAGGCCGAGCGTTTCCAGTTGATGCAGCAGTACGGCATCGGCGAACTGGACGCCGCTTTCAAGATCGCCGAGAAGATCGACCGCGCCCGCAGCATCGAGCCGCTGGTGCTCGATGCGCTGGCGTGACGGGGAGTCCACGATGCGCATCCCTCGCTTCGCGCCGTCCCGCACCGTCCTTGTCGTCGCGCTGCTGATGGCCGCGGCCCTGACAACGGCCGCATGGCTCGGCCTGCGGCCGCAGTCGCCGCCCGCCGAACCCGATTTTCCTTCGGCAGAAGCAACGCCTGCGCCGGCAACGGCACCAGCCGGCCCGCCCTGGCGCTATGGCCGCGCCGATGCGCGCTTCACGGTGGTCGAGTACGCCGACCTCGAATGCCCGTTCTGCCGCGCCTACTTCGCAGTGCTCAAGCGCTGGATCGACGCGCACCCGGACGTGAGCTGGCAATGGCATCACCTGCCGTTGCCGTTGCACGAGCCGGCCGCGTCTGCCGGTGCGCGCCTGGTGGAGTGCGTCGGCGAGGCCGGCGGCCAGGCCGCGTTCTGGCAGGCCGCCGAGTGGGTCTACACGCACACCCGCGGCGACGGTCAGGGCCTGCCCGAGGGCCTGCGCTATCCCGACCTCACGCCGGCCGCGCAGCAGTGCCTCGACAGCGACCGCCCCGATGCGCTGATCCGCGCACAGTCGGCGAGCGCGGCGCAGGAGGGCATCAAGGTCACGCCCACGCTGCGCCTGCAGGATCGCCAGTCCGGCAAGACGCTGCTGCTGCACGGCCCGGTCGAAGGAGATGCCTTGCTGTCCGCGATCGACCTGCTGGCGGCCAGTGCAGCGGCCGAGCCCGCATCGAAGGAAATGCCTGCCGAGTCTCTCGGAGACATGCCCAGGTAGCCACGATCTTCAAGGCTACGACGCGGCTTGGCCGTGCTGATCGACCCCGTTCGCTGCGCATCCCTGGACGCGAACAGCCACTGTGCATGCGGTGGCGGATGCCCGCTCTTCTGCCGCTTGTTCTTCATCGTCCCCGGAGGGTTTGTCCCTCCCGGGACAGGCGTCCTCCGACTTCATCCCGTGGAGGTTCGCCATGTCCTATGTCGTCGCCGACTCGCGTCCCGAGTCGCTCAGCCTGATCGCCGCCCAGCACGAAGACTGGATCATCCGCCAGGCCATCGCCTTGCTGGAACAACGCATCTTCAAGGCCGGCCCGATGCTGAACAGTCCCGCCGCCGTGCGCGACTACCTGCATCTGAAGCTGGTCGCGGAGCCCAACGAGGTCTTCGCCGTCGTGTTCCTCAACTCTCAGCACCAAGTCCTCGCCTACGAGCCGATGTTCAAGGGCACGGTCGATCAAACCTCGGTGTACCCGCGGGTGCTGGTGCAGCGCGCCCTGGCCCTCAACGCCTCGGCGGTCATCCTGGCCCACCAGCATCCATCTGGCATGACCGTGCCTTCGGCCGCCGATCAGGCGCTGACCGACCGGCTCAAAGCCGCCCTGGCGATAGTCGATGTCCGGGTGGTGGATTACTTCATCGTCGGCAAGGGCACGCCGTACTCCTTCGCCGAATCCGGCCTGCTGTAGCGCCGCTGACCGCCTGGTCCCCGCGGGAGCCTCGGCTGCCGCTTTTCTTTCGCCTGTCTGCCCAAAGCGGAGCGCGCGCGGTGCGCATTCCTTGTCGCGGTTGGACTGCCTTCGGCGTTCGACTAGAGCCTTGCTCTCATTCCCAGGACGCCCGCCATGACGGCTCCCTTCTTGAAACCCATCCCGCGGCTGCGGTGTACGCGCATCGCCTGCGCGGGAGGGCTGCTGCTGTGCCTGCTCGGCCAGGACGCATCCGCAGCCGACGTGCTGGTCGTGACCGACAGCCGCCATCCCGTGCAGTCCGCATCCGGCGCGCGCGTGATCGAGCTGGATCTGCCCGAGCGCATCGAGGCCGAACTGGCCGCGGGCCTGCCTGCCGATCCGGGCCGCGCGGCCGCGCTCGTGCAGCAACGCCTGCGCGATGGCAGCCAGGCACTACAGCGCCGCATCGGCAGCGCCTACCAGGGCGTCGCCGATGCCTGGGGCTTGGGGCTGGCCAAGGTGCCTGCCGTGGTGGTCGATCGCCGCTACGTGGTCTACGGCGAGCCCGATGTCGCGCGCGCCGTGGCACGCATCGAATCACATCGGAGGGCACAGCCATGAACCGCCTGCTGTCGGCGTCGTCGCGCCGGGCCCGCCTTGCCATCGCTTCGGTGCTGCTCGGCGGCGCCGCTTCGAGCTTCGCGCTGAACACGGCTACCATCGTGTCCTCGGCCCTGTCGCCCGACTGCCTGGAATATCGCGTCGTCGGCATCTGCTACTGGCTGTTCTGCACCTGGACGGGCTGCACGGTGCGCACCTCGGTGAAGGTGCGCCACTACATTCCCGACGCGGTGGTGTCGAGCTACAGCAACACCGGCGAGAACCCGTGGATCGAGGTGCGCGCCATGAGCATGCCCAATCCCACGGCGCAGGCCGGCGGCGACGGGACGACGAACCACGACAACGAGAACAACCTGGCGAAGTTCAAGAACGCCGACGTGATCGGGCATCCCGGCGGTTCGGTGTTCAGCCAGTTCGCCAGCGCGTCCGGCTACGCCTGCCAGGGCGCAGGCACGGCCTTCATGCCGTACCTGCTGAGCACCCTCGACACGCTGGCCTGGCGCTACAACGTCCCGGAGATGGTGTACCCCGAGGCGGTGATCCCCGGCATGCGCGAGATCGGCGGCCGCACGACGCTCAACCTGTGGGGCAACGTCTATCCGCGCGGCGGCTTCCTGCATCAGACCGACGACTACAAGAGCGGCGCCGTCGTCGCGCAGCGCGCGGGCGATGTCGTCACGCGGCGCATGCAGCCGCACGTCTACCAGCCGCTGCTCGCGAGTTCGAGCGACGGCTATTGGCCGGCCGGCGCCCTGGTGGAGAGCGATGCCTCCACCGGCAAGTGGCAGGAGCTGACGCCGACCCTCTCCAACTCCTGCGCCGTGTTCCCCCACTCCAACACGCGCGTGCAGGCCCAGCAAGGCGACTACGCCTGGGCGCTGTGGCGGCCCTATGCCTGCTGCCAGCGCCGCGGGCAGGTCTTCCTCGGCAGCGTCGATTTCCTCTGAGGTATTCCGATGAAAGCGTCTCTCTCCCGTTTCGCACAGCGCGCCAGGCCCTACGCGCTCAGCATCGCGCTCGCCTGCGCCGTCACGGCCGCAGCCGGCGTCGCGTGGGCGCAGACCCGCATCAGCCCCACCGGCGTCGGCGTGAGCGGCAGCGTCATCGGCGACGACGTGCTCTACAGCATCGGCGGCGGCCGGGCCGTGTCCATGGGCGGCGCCGGGAACATGCAGAGCATCGGCGTGGGCATCGGCTGGAACAGCAACCTGATCTGCGGAAACATGAGCATCACGACGACGCTGCAGAACCAGTTGAACGGCCTCACCAATGGCTTTCAGCAGATCATGTCCTCGGTGATCCAGAGCGCCACCAGCGCCGTGGCGTCGCTGCCGGCCCTGATCATCCAGCGCGCCGATCCGGGCCTCTACAACCTGCTGACCAACGGCGTGCTGCAGGCTCGGCTCGATTTCGACCGCAGCAAGTTGACGTGCAAGGCGATGGCCAACCGGATGGCGGACATGGCCGGCGGCCAGGCCGGGTGGGATCAGCTCGCCGAAGGTTTCGCGCTGCGCGATGCGGTGAGCAGCACCGATGCGGTGTCCGCCGTCGAGCAGGCCGAATCGAACAAGGGCAACAACGGCGTGCCCTGGGTGGGCGGCGGCAACGCGGGCGGCTCGGGCCAGGGTTCCATCAAGGTGGTCGGCGACGTGACCCGTGCCGGCTACAACCTGCTCAACAGCCGCGGCGTCAGCGACACCTCATCCATCCCGCGCGCGTCCTGCGGCAACCGGCTGACCTGCCAAACTTGGTCCTCGCCGCAGGCCGCAGCGGACTTCGCAACCCGCGTGCTCGGCGAGCGCGAGCAACGCACCTGCGAGACCTGCACCAAGACGCAGACCACGCCTGGCGTCGGCCTGACGCCGGTGATCCAGGAAGAGTACGAGACCAAGCTGCAGGCACTGCAGGGCCTCGTGACGGGCTCGACGCCGATGACGGTGGCAAACCTCGAAGCCGCCGGCAGCAACTCGCTGCCGATCACGCGCGGCGTGATCGAGGCGCTGCGCGACGAGCCCGATCAAGACCTGCTCGGCAAGCGCCTGGCGTCCGAAGCCGCGCTGTCGAGCGTGCTGGAGAAGGCCCTGCTGTTGCAGCGCACGCTGCTGACCGGCAAGAAGGAGCCGAACGTCGCCGCCAACGAGCTGGCCGTGAAGGCGGTCGATCAGGAGAACAACGCGCTGGAGCAGGAGATCAACAACCTCAAGACCGAGCTGGAGCTGCGGCGCACGCTGGCCGGCAATTCGGCGATGGCGATCGTGCAGCGCCACGGCACCCGCGCCGCGGGCTCGCGCGGCATCTTCGAGGGCGACACGACGCGCGACCGGCTCAAGGAAGTGCAGAAGCCGCGGAGCGGGCCATGACCAGCCGGGCCTGGCTGCGGCCGGCACGGCTGCTCGGCCGCCGCGTCGGCATCGTGCTGCTGTGGGTGCTGCTGGTGGCGGGCATCGCGGTCGGCGTGAACGTCGTCGGCCTCCACATCGTCGGCAGCATCGACGGCTGGGAGCAGTGGCTGCGCGAGCACTCGGGCCACTTCCTCGTCTGGCGGCTGCTGCTCTACGCGGCGACGGCCTACGGCTGGTGGTGGATGCGTCGGCGCCTGCGCGAACGCGAGCCATTGGCCGAGACCCATCAGCGCCTGCTGCGCGCCGAGATCGCGGCCGTCGCCACCCTCGTGCTGCTCGAAGGCAGCCAGCTACTGCGCAATGGCTGAGCCCTGGAGAACGCCATGACGCTCAACACAACGGACTACCTGGAGTATTACCTGACCCTGGTCGGGTGGATCGTCAGCAACGGCATCTGGAACATCCTCGTGGCCAGCGGCGTATTCGCGCTGCCCTTCGTGGTCATGGTGGTGCAGGAATGGCTGCGCGCGCGGGCCGAGGGTGCGGACGAGGGCAACAAGGGGGTGCTGTCATCGATGCGCATCGAGAACCGCGTGTGGGTGGCGATCGTCGTCATCCTGTTCGCCGGCATCCCCTTCATTCCGGTCGACCTCAGCACCATCAAGTTCGACACGACGCGCTCCGCGCAATGCCAGGTCAGCGTCCCGCAGCCCACCGACACGGGCTGGTCGAACGCCTACACCACGCTCAACAACCAGAGCGCGCTGGTGCCGGTGTGGTGGTTCTTCATGCACGCCATCTCGAAGGCGGTGACGGGCGGCGCGGTGGCGGCCATCCCCTGCGGAACGGATCTGCGTCAGATGCGCATGGACGTGGATGCCACGCGCATCGATGACCCGGTGCTGGCCCAGGAGGTCGGCGACTTCGTGCATGACTGCTACGGCCCCTCGCGCGCCAAGCTGTTCATGTCTCGGCCCACGCTCTCCGACGAGCAGATGAATGACGTGACCTGGATCGGTTCGAGCTACTTCCTGAACAACGCGGGCTTCTACGACACCTACCACTCGAACACGCCACGCACGGCCTGGCCCTACGACGCGACGCGCGATGCGGGGCTGGCCCAGGTGGATAGCGGCGGGGGCTACCCCACGTGCCGGCAGTGGTGGTCGGACGGCGGCAGCGGCCTGCGCGCGCGCCTGCTGGCCCAGGTCGATCCCGACCTGCTGACGCGCATCGGCCGCTGGGCGGGCTTCCTGTCGCAGAGCGAGGTGAACGACTCGGTGATCCGCGCCGTGGTCTCGCCGCGGCAGCAGAAGATGAACCAGGGCTCGGTCTACACCGACTACGGCGGCCAGATCGAGAAGACGCTGCCCAACGTCGTGACGCGCGGCGCCGGCGACCTGGGGCTGACCATGGGCTCGCTGGGCTTCTTTCCGGCGATGGACGTGGTACGCCAGGCGCTGCCGATGGTGCTGTCGCTGCTCAAGATGGCGCTGGTGATCTGCATCCCGCTGGTGCTGGTCTTCGGCACCTACGAGCTGAAGGCGCTGGTCGCGGTGAGCTGCGTGCAGTTCGCGCTGTTCTTCGTGGACTTCTGGTTCCAGCTCGCGCGCTGGCTGGACAGCACGATCCTCGACGCGCTCTACGGCTGGGGGTTCGGCGCGAACCGGCCGCACAGCAACTTCGATCCGCTGATCGGCCTGAACAACGCCTTCGGCGACATGCTGCTGAACTTCGTCATGGCGACGATGTTCATCGTGCTGCCTACCTTCTGGGTGGCTGCGCTGGGCTGGGTAGGCGTGCGCGCGGGAACGGCAATTCAAGGGCTGGCGGCAGGAACCAGGGATGCCCAAGCTGCTGGCGGCAGGGGTGCGGGTGTCGCTATGAAAGCAGCGAAGTAACGCCTCTAGGGAAGGTCTGCAAAACCCCGTTCGCAGCGCTCGATGAGGCTGTCAGCGGGGTTTCTGTTTCGTGATGCGGATGTCGAGGGCGATCAGCTCGTGATCTGTGCGGGTCGGTGCCTCATTTCAGGCACCGCAGCGGCCTTGAGCCGCATCCCAGGCGCACTCATCCCCGCGCTCCCGGCAACTGCCGTCGCACCATCCAGAGATTGCTCATCGCAAACAGCATCGTCAGCCGCGCGGTGTTCTTGGCCAGGCCGCGGTAGCGCACTTTGGCGTAACCGAACTGCTGCTTGACAACGCGGAACGGGTGCTCGACCTTGGCCCGCACGCTGGCCTTGAGCCGCTCGACCTTCTCGTACAACTGGTGCAGTTCGCGTTCGGGATCGAGCGCCTTGCGCTTGCCCGGACGCATCGCCACATGCCAACGTGTCTTGCTGTCCGCGAGCTCCTCGCGCTTGTCCACGCCTTGGTAGCCCGCGTCGCCCCAGGCATCGCTCTCCTGGCCGTGCAGCAAGCCCGCGGCCTGCGTCACGTCGTTGACGTTGGCGGCGGTGCCGATGACGCTGTGCACCAGACCCGAGTCGGCATCAACACCAATGTGCGCCTTCATGCCGAAGTGCCACTGGTTGCCCTTCTTGGTCTGGTGCATCTCGGGGTCGCGCTCGCCGTCCTTGTTCTTGGTCGAGCTGGGCGCAGCAATGATGGTCGCGTCCACCACCGTCCCAGTCTTGAGCATGAGCCCCTGCTGGGCCAGGCCGGCATTGATCGTGGCCAGCACTTGCGGGGCAAGCTGGTGCTTCTCCAGCAGATGCCGAAAGCGCAAGATGGTGGTCTCGTCGGGCATGCGCGCTGCGCCTTCAAGACCGACGAAACGGCGGTACAGCGGGCGCTCATGCAGCTCTTCTTCCATCGCCGGATCGCTCAGGTTCCACCACAGCTGCAGGCAATGGATGCGCAGCATCGTCTCGATGGGGAACGGCGGTCGGCCACCGAGCGCCTGATGTGCGCCTCGCGCATGCGGCTGGATCAATGCCACCAGCGCGGACCAGGGCACCACCTGGTTCATCTCGTCGAGGAAGACTTCCTTGCGGGTCTTCTTGGGCAGCGGGTCAAGGCCGAGCGTGATCTGATCCATGCATCGCATCGTCCCCTGCCCTCACGCCTGCTGCCAGTCGGAGTGACGAGAGGTTTTGCAGACCATCCCTAGGCTTGCTCGTCTTCTGGATCGTGGGGGTCGATCCGGTAATCGTCATGGGTGTAGAGGCCGTACCCGGCAGGGCCGTATCGCCATTCCGGCTTGTGTTCCTCGTCGTAGCTCCCATCGTCGTTGCGGACTACCCAGGCGCCGACCAGCGCGAACGCAAGCAGCAGTGCCAGCCAGAACGCGGTGTAGAGCAGGACACCGATCGCAGCGAGCTTGACGGCCAGCAGCGCGGCCTTGGCAATGCCAGGCGCCCATCCCTGCGCGAGCAGCCAGCCCTGCGCCCGCCGATCCAGACGCGCGCAGCCTCTCCACGCCCGGCCCAGTGTCCGGCCGAGGCGTTCTGCGAAGGTGGTCTGTGCGGCGGTCTTCATGGTGGCTACCTCATGTTCATCCTGTCGTGTGGCTGTGATCCCTGTCCGTGTCGCGATTGAAACCTGTGCTGTTCTTCAACCGCGGTCTAGTCCTTGTCTGCTGCGCGCCAGTCGGCCTGGCTTGCGGCCACCAGCGCCGCCCAATCGTCCGGCGGGTTGCCGCGTCCCAACATCTTCTCGAACACCGCATAGGGGTCGGACTTGCTGCCCGACGACCGCAAGGTCTGCTCGTCGTTGACCCAGGCGAACACGATCGCCTTGGCCTTGGAGTCGAAGCGGAAGAACAGCCGGAACCGCCTCCCGATCTTTGCGCGCCGCCAGTGCCGGTAGGCCGGCCCCAAGGTGTTGCCCTGGCGGAATTCGTCGCGCGCAGGATCGCTCGGCACGACATCCATGATCAACTGGCTCAACGCCCGGAACAGCTTGACGTTGGCGTTGCTCTCGAACCCCTGCGGGTCGTTCTGTTCGGCCCGTTCCGCGGCCGCGTGCAGCTTGCGCAACTGCTCGATCACGCCCTCGTGGAACAGGAGCGTCCAACCGTGCCGCTGCATCAGAGCGCCACTTCGCCTTCGATGTCTTCATCGAGGTTCACCGCGTGGTGCGCGTTGGCCAGCATGGCCCGCGCCAGATCGTCCGGCAGGGACTGGACGTGCCGCCCGGCCCGGATGTCCGCTTCCAGCAGCCCCAGGAAGGCGCCGATGGCCGGGTCTTCATGGTCGGCGTCGGCGCGGGTCACGACGACTTCGCCGCCGCGCAGGTCGAACGCCA
Source organism: Ralstonia sp. AU12-08 (assembly GCF_000442475.1). NCBI lineage: Bacteria > Pseudomonadati > Pseudomonadota > Betaproteobacteria > Burkholderiales > Burkholderiaceae > Ralstonia > Ralstonia sp. AU12-08. The sequence goes on from NZ_ASZV01000011.1 coordinate 26,758, forward strand.
CCTTGCCGCCGGTGTCCACGCCCAGCGCTTGCCGGATGGACTTGGGCAGCGTGATCTGACCCTTGGAGGTCAGCGTCGCGACTTCGTGGATTTCGGGCATGGCGGCACTCCTGATGGCAATGCCTGGATGGTAAGGAAATTTCCTTACCTTGTCAATCTGGGTGTGCATGGTGCTCCGTCCGGTCGATGAAACGGCTCCATCGTAGGGGCGGCACAGCCAGCCTTCCCGCATCAATCCGACTTGGGCCAAACCCGCATTGGTTGTGGTTCGGCAGGCGTCGTTGCCCTATATCCAAAGGTTTCCGTAAAGGCCAAAGGGCTGGGGAAGGGGCAAGGGAATGGGGCCAAGGGGAAAGGCCCTACCCGAAAAGGCCAAAAGGCTCTCCCGACCGGCCCGCCGTCTGGGGTTCGCCATGCTCTCGCTGTTCCAACGCAAACGGGTGCCACCTGCCGCCAGTGCGCCACCGCCCAAACCTCCCGCCGAGCCCGGCAAAGGGCTGATGCGGCCGGAGCCGGCCGCATCGCTGCTGGCGACGCCGCGCCGGCAGAAGCTGCTGGAACACATCTGGCAGCGCACCTCGCTGTCGCGCCGGCAGTTCGCCACGCTGTACCTCGCCCCGCTGGAACGCTACGCCGAGCTGGTCCAGCAATTCCCCGCGTCGGAGGCCCATCACCACGCCTATCCGGGCGGCATGCTGGACCACGGCCTGGAGATCGTCGCCTACGCGCTCAAGCTGCGGCAGTCGCATCTGCTGCCCGCCGGCGCCACGCCGGAGGCGCAAGCCGCCCAGGCCGAGGCCTGGACCGCAGGCACCGCCTATGCTGCGCTGCTGCACGACATCGGCAAGATCGCGGTCGACCTGCACGTCGAGTACGCGGACGGCACGGTCTGGCATCCCTGGCACGGCCCGCTGCGGCGGCCGTACCGCTTCCGCTACCGCAGGGAGCGCGAATACCGGCTGCACAGCGCCGCCACCGGGCTGCTCTACGCCCGGCTGCTCGATCCGGGCATCTTCGACTGGCTCGCCGACTACCCCGACCTGTGGGCCGCGCTGCTGTACGTCCTGGCCGGCCAGTACGAGCACGCCGGCATGCTCGGCGAACTGGTCGTGCAGGCGGACCAGGCATCCGTCGCCCAGGAACTCGGCGGCGATCCGAGCAAGGCCCTGGCAGCGCCCCGGCACGCACTGCAGCGCAAGCTGCTCGATGGCCTGCGCTACCTCCTGAAGGAAGAATTCAAGCTGAACCAGCCCCAGGCCTCGGATGGCTGGCTGACCCAGGACGCGCTCTGGCTGGTGAGCAAGACCGTCTCGGACAAGCTGCGCGCGCATCTGCTGTCGCAGGGCATCGACGGCATCCCGGCCAGCAACACGGCGGTGTTCAACGTGCTGCAGGATCACGGCATCGCCTTGGCCACACCGGACGGCAAGGCGATCTGGAAGGCCACCGTCACCAGCGATGCCGGCTGGTCGCACAGCTTCACCTTCCTGAAACTGTCTCCGGCCATGGTCTGGGATGCGGCCGACCGGCCGGCGCCGTTCGCGGGTCGCGTGCAGGCCGACGAGGAACAAGGGGCGCCGACACCGCAGGCACCGGCATCCGAAGCGCCAGGCTTGGAAAGCGCCGATACGGCGCCACCAAGCATCGCGCCGACCGTCCCTATGCCCACCGACAACGGCGTGGCTGCGCTGCTCGATCTGCTGAGTGACACGGCCCCACCCGTAGCGCCGGAGGCCCCGAGCGAACCCGAGCCTGCCTCGCCACCGGCGCCTACGGTGCTGCCGCAGATAAGCCTCGCGCCATTTCAGGATCGGCCGGAGCCATCCGGCGAGCATTTCATGGCCTGGCTGCGTCAGGGCATCCAGACGCACAAGCTCATCATCAACGACGCCAAAGCCTTGGTGCACAGCGTCGCCGGAACGGCCTACCTGGTGAGCCCCGGCGTCTTCCAGCGCTATGCGCAGGAACATCTGCAAATCGCCGCACTGGCGAAACCGGAGAACCTGGAGGGATGGCAGTGGGTGCAGAAGCGTTTCGAGAAGCTAGGCCTGCACCGCAAGCAAGCCAGCGGGCTGAATATCTGGACCTGCGAAGTCACGGGGCCGCGCAAATCCAGGCGACTGCACGGCTACCTGCTGAGCGCTCCCGAAGCGCTGTTCCAGGAAATGCCTCCGGACAATCCATACCTGCGCCTCCTCACCGAGGCCGTAAAGCGCGAAAATTCAGCCGCCGGTAATAAGAACGACAACGAACAGGGGTAGACAAGGAGCCACGGCGCGGGCCGGCTTCAGTCCGCTGATTTAGGCGGAGCCGTCTCTGCCAGCTTGGCTTCAGTCAGCGCCATCAAGTGGGCAGAACTGCATTTCAGCGCACGGGCGATTTTGAGAATGAGGGGGAGCGTGGGGACATGCTCGCCACGCTCGATCTTTCCCATGTGCGAACGCTCGATTCCTGACAGATGAGCCAGCGTTTCCTGGGCGATGCCTTGACTGGTTCTTTCTTCGCGCACGGAGGCCCCAAACGCGATGGCTGGTTCCGCTTCGTAGGTTGTTGTCCCGGTGGGCCGGCCTCTTTGAATCGAACGCTTTTGCATTGCCAAAAGCGTCGAGGATTGACACGATATAAACCACGTTAAACTTAACTCAATAGAAGCGACTTCATCGGTCGCCGCGAGTTCACTGCCTGGAGGAACTGGACGTGAAATCGAGCGATGCCTCCACTGAAATCCGGGTGGCTGTGCTCGGCGAGTGGGTGCCTTCACCGCTTGCCGACTTGCTGGCGTTGCAGCGCGCCGAAGAGCCAGAGACCGCCACCGCCTTGATCGGATGCAGTTCCACAGCGCAGGCGCAGGAACTGCCGCACGATAACTTTGACTTGACCCTGTCCACAGCCGCCTGGGAGTGGCCAGGCTGGGTGTGCGAGCCGTTGTGGCATGACACGCTGGCAGTCGCCGTCGCCAAGCGCTCGCACCTGCTGTCCTACCGTGAAGTGCCTCGCCAAGAGCTGCTCAAGCAGCCGTTGATCTGCGCGCAGTCAACGGCCGACGAGCCGTGGCGCGCGGTGGCGCATGGCCTGGTCGAGGATGCACCGCAGGGCCATGAGCAGACCGTCAGCACCTTCGACATGGCGATGACGCTCGTCTCCGCGGGCTACGGCATTGCCGTCGCACCCGCCGCGAGACTGACCTGCTACCTGCGTCGCGGCATCGCCGCGCGGCCATTGGCTGGCGCACCCATCATCGTGATGGCCTACCTGCTTCGCCCGTCCTCGTCCTTGACCGAGCCCCAGGAAAGATTCGCCCGCCGCGCGCGCTCCGTGTCCTGAGACAGGGGCGCGCACTGCTGGGCGCTGGCGCGCTACGCAAACGCCACCTGCTGCGGGGACCACTCGCTTTCCTTCACCGTCGTGCTCACCGCCATGATGATCTTGTCGAGATTTGTGGCACTGACGCTTTCCAGAGCCGAGCCGCCGCGCAGCTTCGCGCGCGGCTGCAGGAGCGCGTTGTAGATCTGCCAAGGGTCGGCGCCCCTGGTCAGCTTGAGGACCGCCTGGATCAGCGCGTGCTTGACCGGATCGAGATGCCAATCCGGCACGCGCTGACCACGGTTGCCCAGGTTCAGCGCCAGCAGGTTGCCGGCCTTGATCTCGTAGCTGATCCACCGGCGGGACTTGCCCGCCATCTTCGCGTACTCGGCGACTGGCAGGTTGTGTGGTGCCTCGAAGACATCGACCAGTTCCATCCGCTGGCGCTGTATGTCGGACAGCGGTTCCTCCATGACGGAACGCGGCAACGGCACTGCGGGCAGCCGATGCGTCTCGGCTGACACCAGTGGCATCGCGTCTCCCGGCCTGGTCACGATCAGGAGCGGCGCCGACGCGGCCGCTGGTTTGGGTGGCGCACTCGCGGCTTCCTCATCCGAGAGGACGGGCACGCCCTCCAAATGAATGGTGAGCGGCATGCTCGCTGCCTCGACCATGTTCTGCTCGAAGAGATCGAGCCGGTCGGCCCAATCCTGCATCATCCGCCGCCGCTGCTCGACGTACTCGGCGTGGTTGTAGGTGGCACTGACCTTGTTGGGATCGACGTGCGAGAGTTGCGCGTCCACCCACACCTTCGGGTAGCCGATCTCGTTGAGCGCGGTGGACATCGTGCCCCGGATGCCGTGCCCGGTCAGCAGGTCGCGATAGCCCATGCGCTTGAGCGCGCCGTTGAGCGTGTTCTCGCTCATGCGCTTCTTCAACTCGCTGTCGTGGCGGAACAGATAGTGCTGGGCCGGTTTGAGCTGTTCGAGCAGGTGCCGGACGATCTCGATGGCCTGCACCGACAGCGGCACGATGTAGGGTGGAATGTCCTTGGGCAACTGGCGCTTCCTGCGCATGTCCACCTGGAGCTGCTTCACGACCTCGGGCGGGATGATCCAGAGGCCCCGATCGAGGTCGAACTGATCCGGCGTCGCCAGGCGCAGCTCGCCCGTGCGCACGCCGGTGAATAGCAGCAGCCGCAGACCGAGCTGGGTCTGCAGCCGGCCACGATACTTGCGCAGGCGCTGCAACAGCTTCGGCAACTCGGCCATGCGCAGGAACGGGTTGTGGTTCACCGGGGGCAGCGGCAGCGCCACCACGTCGAGGTCGGAAGCCGGGTTCTGCTCCAGGCCCGGCACGACCACCAGCGCGTAGCGGAACATCTGGTTGAACCACGTCCTGACTTTCTCGGCGACGGAGAGCGCCTTGCGCCGCTCGATCCTGGCGATCACTTCCAGCAGGTCAGGGCGTTTGATGTCGTAGATCGAGCGCTTGCCCAGCAAGGGCAGCACATCCTTGGCGAAGACGCGAGGGAGGATCGAGAGGGTGGTCTGCCGGCCCTTCTTGAGGCCGCGTTCGCGGTGGGCAAGCCACTTCTTGTAGATCGCCTCGAAGGTGTTTTCACCGGCGAGTTTGACCGCGGCGCGCTTTTGCTTGCGGTGAAGGCGCGGGTTGATGTCCTTGGCCACCAAGGCGCGCGCCTCGTCACGCAGGGCGCGTGCCTCACGAAGGGACACCTCGGGATAGGTGCCCAGCGACATGCGCTTGGGCTCCTTCATCCAGTAGTAACGGAAGTGCCAGCTCTTGCTGCCCGTGGCCGTCACGGCCAGGGAGAGACCATCGATGTCTGGAAGTGTGTAGGCCTTGCCGGTGGCTTTGGCTTGGCGGACCACCAAGTCTGAGAGTGCCATGCTCTAGCTCCTGAACATGAGTCAGGAACCAGATGCTTAACCCATCGACCTCAGCGCCCTAGCAACAATCCGGAAGCCGTCGTGCCCGCAAAAATGGACACAAAAATGGACATAAACGTCGTGGCTTCAGGTGGATTTCCGTGGAGCCCACTGGAACATCGAGGTGTCGAAAACTCAACCAGAATCAACGACTTACGATGCCTCTTGGACTTCCTCAGAATTCCCTGGAACGATGCAGTGGAGCGGGCGATGCGACTTGAACGCATGTCGACGTTGCTGGATGCATTGTCGATCGATGCCGTGGTTCGCCTGACACGCCCGGACTGGCTTGAGGGCCTCGGTTGCCGCAGGCTGGCCGACTTGCGCGGGCTGCCACGTGCGGGCCTGCGCCGCCGCTGCGGGCCATTGCTGGTCGATACGCTCGACGCGGCCTATGGCGATGGGCACGAGAGCTTCACATGGTTTGCTGCGCCGCTGCGCTTTGATGTGCCGCTAGAGCTGCCCGGTCGTATCGACAGCGCCGAAGGCGTGCTAGCGGCATCGGAGCAACTGCTGCTGCAACTGGTCGGCTGGCTGTCGGCGCATCAACTGGGCGCCAAGACCTACCGGCTCACGCTGGAGCACGAGCGGCGGCGCGGCCGGAGCAGTGACGATGCCGTGTCTTCCACGCCGGTGGAGATCGCCCTGGCGCAGCCGGTCCGTACGCTGGCGCATCTGTCACGCGTGCTGCACGAGCGTGTGCACCGGCTCACGCTGATCGCTCCGGTGGTCGAGCTACGTTTGACGGTGACAGACGCCACACCGCTGGCGCCGCCCACCGAATCCTTGTTTCCCGAGCCGGGCGGCCGGGCGGAAGATGCAGCCCGCCTGATCGACACGCTCATCGCCCGGCTGGGTGCGGGCAACGTGCGCCACCCGCAGCCGTGTGCTGACCACCGCCCTGAGCGCGCCAACCACTGGGTTGAGGTGAACGCTGCTACCACCGCGCATAGCCGCGCCGCTGTGCGTCAGGCGCTGGCGCAGTGGCACGCGCAGCAACCCGAGCGGCCGCTGTGGCTGCTGGAGAAGCCCATCCCGCTGCTGACGCGCCAACACTATCCGTACTACCGCGGACTGCTAAGGCTGGTGTCCTTGCCCGAACGCATTGAATCCGGCTGGTGGGACGATGCCCTCATCAAGCGCGACTACTTCATCGCAGAAGGCCGGGGTGACGATGGCGCCGTGCGCTACTGGGTCTACCGCGAGCGTGTTTCGGCATCGGCCAGCGAGGAAGACGCCCGCTGGTATCTGCACGGCCTATTCGGCTAAGCGTGTCATGGCGACAAGCACATTGCCCTCCATCGGCCTGCCTGACTATGCCGAGCTGCATTGCATCAGCAACTTCACGTTCCTGACGGGCGCGTCGCATCCAAAAGAATTGGTGGAGCGCGCCAAGCAATACGGCTATCAGGCCTTGGCGTTGACCGACGAATGCTCCGTGGCTGGCACCGCGCGTGCGCTCGTGGCCGCTAAGGAGCAGGACTTCAAACTCATCATCGGTAGCCGCTTTACCGTGCACAATGCACAGGGCGAGCCCTGGCTGCGGTTGGTGCTGTTGGCGCAGAACATCGAGGGCTACGGCAACCTGAGCGAGGTCATCACACACGCGCGGCTGGCGGCGCCCAAAGGGGAATACCGCCTGCTGGCCGATGACTTGGCTGCGCCCAAGGGCGAGCTGGCCCACCTGCGCGGCGTGCCTGACTGCCTGGCAATTCTGCTGCCCGACTATGACGCCGATCCGCAACAACTACGCATGCAGGCGTTGTGGTGCCGGGGCGTATTTGGCGATCGGCTATCGATTGCGCTGGAGTTGCCGTTGCGGCATGCGGATGACCGCCATCGCGGCACGGTGGCAGCAGTTTCTGAGCAGCTCGATGTGCCCATGGTTGCCACCGGCGGCGTGCAGATGCACACGCGGCAGCGCAAGCCATTGCACGATGTGCTGACGGCCATTCGCCTGTCCAAGCCGATTGCCGAGTGTGGATTGGAGCTGTCGCCAAGCGCCGAGCAGGCCATGCGCACGCGGATGCAGCTTGCGTTTCTCTACCAGGGCGAGCGTGGCAAGCGTGCCCTGCATCGCAGTGTGGAGCTGGCCGGCTTGTGCCAGTTCTCGCTCGATGAAATCGAATATGAATACCCGAGCGAGGTCGTGCCAGAGGGCATGACACCCGCCGAGTACCTGCTCGCCGAGGTCCACGCCGGTGCCAAGCGGCGCTACCCACAAGGCACGCCCGAGAAGGTGCTCAAGCAGATCGACATGGAGCTCGATCTGATTGCCGATCTGGGCTACGAGCCGTTCTTCCTGACCGTTTACGACGTGGTGAAATTTGCCCGCAGCGAGAAGATTCTCTGCCAGGGGCGTGGCTCGGCGGCCAATTCTGCGGTGTGCTACTGCCTGGGGATCACCGAGGTGGACCCGGACAGCGGCAATGCGTTGTTCGCGCGTTTCCTTTCCCGCGCACGCAGCGAGCCACCGGACATCGACGTCGACTTCGAGCATCAGCGCCGCGAAGAGGTCATCCAGTACATCTACGGAAAATACGGCGTGACACGCACCGCGCTGGCCGCATCGCTCATCACGTACCGTACGCGCAGTGCGTTGCGTGACGTTGGGCGCGCGCTCGGCATCGATCTCGGCATCATCGAGCAGGTCGCCAAGGGGCAGGCGTGGTGGGATAGCCGCAAGGAGTTTGCCGAGCGCGCTGGTCAGCAGGGGCTGGACCCCGCATCACCGCTGGTGCAGCGCTGGGCTGAGCTGGTGAGCGAGTTGCGCGGTTTTCCGCGCCACCTGTCGCAGCATGTGGGCGGGTTCGTGATCGCGCAGCACAAACTTTCGCGCCTGGTGCCGATCGAGAATGCGGCCATGGAGAACCGCCGCGTCATCCAGTGGGACAAGGATGACCTCGAATCGCTGCGCTTGCTGAAGGTGGATGTGCTGGCGCTAGGCATGCTGACGGCCATTCGCCGCACGCTCGATATGGTCGACGCGCTGCCCGGTCGTCGTGCGTATTACAAGACGGCTGACAAGCTCGCCATGCAAGACCTGCCGGAGGGCGACGAAAAAACCTACGACATGATCTGCCGTGCCGAGACCATCGGCGTGTTCCAGATCGAATCGCGCGCACAGCAATCGATGCTGCCGCGTCTGCGCCCGCGCAAGTATTACGACCTGGTGATCCAGGTGGCCATCGTGCGTCCGGGGCCGATCCAGGGCGGCATGGTCCATCCATATCTGCAGCGGCGCGAGGCCATGCGCAACGGCAACACCGATTGCGTGACGTATCCCGGCAAGGAAGTGGAGGGCGTGTTGAAGCGCACGCTCGGCGTGCCGATTTTCCAGGAGCAGGTCATGCAGATCGCCATTGATGCTGCGGATTTCACGCCCGACGAGGCTGACCGCCTGCGACGCGACATGGCTGCCTGGAAGCGCAAGGGCAATCTGGTGCAGCATCAGGTGCGGCTGAAACAGGTGATGGTGGAAGAGCGGAACTACGACCCGGCTTTCGTAGATGCGCTGTGCAGTCAGATGGAAGGCTTTGCTGAATACGGCTTCCCCGAAAGCCACGCGGCAGGTTTCGCCAAGCTGGCCTATGTCAGCAGCTACCTGAAACGCCATGAGCCAGCAGCGTTCTTTGCCGCATTGCTCAACAGTCAGCCGATGGGGTTCTACTCGCCGTCACAGTTGGTGCAGGAGGCACGGCGCAGCCGGGTACGCGTGCTGCCGGTGGACGTGACGGCCAGCGTGTGGGACAGCACGTTGCACGAACGTCCGGGCGCGGCAGGCGAGGAGAGGGCGCAACCGGATATCCGCCTCGGTTTCAACCGCATCCGTGGCATGCGCCAACCGGCCGCCCAGCGCATCGAAGCCGCCCGGGCACAGGCCCCATTCACCAGCGTGGACGACCTGGCATATCGCGCGGCGCTGGATCGCCACGATCTGAACGTGCTCGCCGCCGCCAACGCGCTCAAGCCGCTGGCTGGCCATCGTCGCCAAGCGTTGTGGCAGACGCTCGCACTGCAGGAGCCCGGGCATGACCATGCGCTACTGCGCCAAGCGCGTCCGGTGGAAGCCTCGCTCGTGCTGCCCGCCCCGCCCATCGGTGAGGAGGTGGTGGCCGATTACAGCAGCCTGGGTCTGTCATTGCAGCGTCACCCCATCAGCTTGCTGCGGCCCCGGCTTGACGACATGCGCTTTGTTACCGCCGCCGCGCTGGCGGGGTATCGCAACGGACAGCTCGTGCGGGCTTGCGGCATCGTCACAGTGCGGCAGCGGCCGGGCACGGCCAAGGGCACGATCTTCGTCTCCATTGAAGACGAGACCGGCACGATCAATGTCGTGCTCTGGCCGCGCCTGATCGAGCGCCAGCGCCGCGAGGTGCTGAACGCCCAACTCCTGGGCGTTTACGGCACATGGCAGTGTGAGCGCGAGACGCGGCACTTGGTCGCCCAGCACCTAGTTGATCTGACGCCACTTCTGGGGCGTCTGGCCACCTCCAGCCGCGATTTCCACTGAACCGGCACCTGCCGGTTGATTCCCCCAACGTCAACTGACTGCCGAGTCACCTTCCGGCACGGCAATTGCGTGACGAAAGGCGTGTGCCGCCCGCTCCCAAGATGCGCCCGTGACGCCGGGGTTACCGATTTCAGGCGCTCACCCGAGACCCCTCCAATTGGTGGATAGGGCAAGCGCGGATCGACGAAACATGGTGTGAGTGCAAGGATTTGCGCATGAGGCGTCACAAATGTGACACACCAAGCGAAGAAAACAGCATCTGCGAGGGAACCGACCGCTTACCGGGCTTGTCACGGTAAACACAGATGACGGGATGCGCTTTCATCACGCGTCAATGTTGGGTGCAGTCGAAATTACGTCTACTCTGTAGAAAACACATCGCGGAGGCCGCCACCCAAAGCGTGTGCAACGGTGTGCAATACAACGATGACACCGCCCGCACACATGTGTACGACCGCGAATCAAGGTGCAGTGCACCCGACATTCGCTTTGTTTTCAGCCCATCGTGCGGGTCCCCCCGGCCCGGCGGTGTTTCCCATCTCAGGTGCAGGAGCGAACAGATGGAACAGCCCTTCAAGCAGTTACACAGTCTGCGCAAGTCGCGCAAGCTCAAACAGGAAGACGTCGCCAAGATGGCCGGCATCTCCCGCGAAGCGTATTTGCGCGCGGAATCCGGTCGCGCTGACCCGCGCCTGTCGACGCTGATGGCCGTGGCCGGCGCGCTGGGGCTGGAAGTCGTGCTGGCCCCGCGCGAGGCGGTTGCCGAGATCGAGCGCGTGATTGCCAGCCATCCGACCCAGCCGCTGCAAGGTGGTTCGTCGAGCACCGAGGCCAGCCAGTCCGGTTCAATGGGCGGCTCGACCGGCGGTCACGGCCTGGCAGGCCAGTATCGCGGTCCGGAGCGTACCCCGCAGGCAGCCTACCATCCGAGTGGCGCCAGCGGCACGAGCGATCGCCCGAGCGCTGGCGGTACGGGTTCGTCTGGCGGCTCGGATCGTCCGGGCGGCTCGCGCGAGTCGTAAGCGAGCTGGCAAGCCTTGATCGGGTGCGCCCCGCGCGCCCGGTCTGCGGCTGCGCGCTTGCGTTGAGCGACTGAGGCTGCTGCACGTACAATCGGCCGGGCAAACCGCGCCCGGTTGGTTTGTGCGCATCTGCGCCAACGTTTCCCTTTCCGTTTTTTCGTATGCACGGCAGTCCGTCTCGTACGCGCGTGGCACAAGCCATGCCGGCGCCCCATCCGGCCTCTGCCGCGCAGCATCCCCCGCCGTTCTGGCACCACCTCAAACGCGACGTTTTCTTCTGGCTGCTGCTGCTCGTCTGCGGTGCGTTTTCGATCGTGTCGCCGCAGCGCGTGGCCGACTATCCATCGTTGGTCGACTGGCACACGATTGCTGCGCTGGCCGGCTTGCTGATCCTGACCAAGGCGGTTGAGTCCAGCGGCATGCTGCAATTGCTTGGCGTGCGTCTGGTTGATGCCGTCAGCAGCGAACGCGTGCTCGCGCTCAGCCTGGTGGGCGCGTCGGCGGCGTTGTCGACGTTGCTGACCAACGATGTCGCATTGTTCGTGATCGTGCCGCTGACCGTCGGCTTACGGCAGGTGGCGAAGTTGCCGGTCACGCGGTTGGTCATTTTTGAGGCGCTGGCTGTCAATGCAGGCTCGGCGCTCACGCCGATCGGCAATCCGCAAAACCTCTTCCTATGGCACCAATCAGGGTTGTCCTTCGGGGCGTTTGTCTGGCAGATGGCGCCGATGGTCGCCTTGCTGACTGTGCTGCTGCTGGTGGCCACGTGGCTGGCGTTTCCATCGCACGAAATCCATCTGCATGCCGAAACGGGGGTTGTGGAAGTGCACAAGCGCCTGCTGCTGCCAGCACTGGTGCTATACGTGCCGTTTCTGGTGCTGACTGACCTGGGGTATCCGCTTGCAGCGCTGGCCGGACTGGTCGTGCTGTACCTTATTGGCGCACGCTATGTGTTGGCGCGTGTCGATTGGGGCCTGCTGCTGGTGTTCGTGCTGATGTTCATCGACCTGCGTCTGGTGGCTCAGCTTGGCGTGGTACGGCAGGCGCTGGATGCATTGGCGTTGGCCAATCCGATGCATCTGTACTGGGCCGGCATTGGCGTGTCGCAGGTCATCAGCAACGTGCCGGCCGCGATCCTGCTGGCCGAGTATTCGCATGATTGGCCATTGATTGCCTTTGCGGTGAGCGTGGGCGGGTTTGGCACGCTCATTGGCTCGCTGGCCAACCTGATCGCGCTGCGGATGGCGGCAGACCGGCGAGCTTGGCTGGCATTCCACGCGTACTCGATCCCGTTTCTGGTGGTTGCGGCGGGGGCCGTGTACGCGTGGCTGACGTTGCTACGTTGATGCGTCAGGCCGGTACGGCGTCCCAATCCGGCGCGAAGGCTGGCTGCACGTAGCGCAACCCCTTGGGCAGGGCGGCAATGGCGGCGCGGTCTGCGTCGTCCAGGCGCAGGTTCAATGCGTCGAGGTTGGCTTGCTGGCTTTCGCGCCGCTGGGCCTTGGGGATGGCCATCACGTTGGGCTGATCCATCAGCCATGCAATGGCCACCTGTGCTGCCGATGCGCCATGCTTGCGGCCGATGGCCTGCAGCGTGGCATCCTCCGCCACGCGCCCTTGTGCCAGCGGAGCGTAGGCAGTGAGCGGAATTCCCCTGCCACCTAGATAAGCCAGCAGCGCCGACTGATCCAGAAACGGGTGGTATTCCACCTGTACGCAGGCAAGCGGCGCGCCGATGGTGTCGATGGCGGTCTTGAGCATCGGCAGATTGAAATTGCACACGCCGATGGCGCGCACGCGGCCGCTTTCGCGCAGCGCCATCATGGCTTCCATGGTGGCCGCCATGTCCATGCCCGGTGCCGGCCAATGGACGAGATACAGATCGACGTAATCCAGCTTCAGCTTGGCGAGGCTGTGCTCGAGCGCCTGCGGGACGGCCTGCGGCGCGAGTTGGTCATGCCAAACCTTGGTGGTGACGAAGATCTCGTCGCGTGGCAGACCCGAGGCAGCGATGGCTGCACCAACGGCGGCCTCGTTGGCATACATCGCGGCGGTGTCGATGTGCCGATAGCCAAGCGTCAGCGCGCTTTCGACCACGGGCTGGCAATCTTCATTGGGCACGCGGAATGTGCCGAGCCCCAGCCGGGGAATAGAAACACCTTGCGTCTTCAATGCGTGCTGCATGTGCGGCTCCTTGGGTTGCCTGATGGATGAACTGAGGGACCAACGGGTGAACAGGCCGCCATGGTGCCGATCACTCAGCTTTGAATAAAGTGCGTAACATGCAAATCATTCGCGAAAAATTTCACGTAATGACGATGGGCAGAAGGGGTTTGCATGACGTTCGACGGGCAATTGTTCTCTGGCATCACGCTGCTGGCGGCCGTGGCAGAAAGCGGCAGCTTCGTACGTGCGGCTGATGCGCTGGGGTTGTCGCCGTCCGGGGTGAGCCGTGCGGTCAGTCGGCTGGAGGCGCGCATTGGCGTGCGCCTGATTGAGCGAACCACGCGTTCGCTCACGCTCACGGATGAGGGCCGACGCCTCTACGAGCAAGTCAGCCCGCACCTGACGGGTATCGCCGAGGCCGCTGCCATGGCTTCGGGCGCAGCGGGCGCTGTGCAGGGCCGACTGCGGGTGAATGTCGATCCGTTCTTCTCGCGGATGGCGTTGGCGACGCCAGTAGCAGGCTTTCTTGAGCGCCATCCCGATCTGTCGCTGGAGCTCATCATGCGTGACGACGTGGGCGATCTGGTGGCCGATGGGTTTGATCTGGCGATCCGATTCGGGCCACCGCCGGTGGGCTCGTTCGTGGCGCGCAAATTGATCGACACGCGCATCGTGACCGTGGCGTCGCCGGGTTACATCGCCCGTCACGGAAAACCCGCGCACCCGCGCGATGTGCCGTCACACGAGCGCATCCTGTTCTACAACCCGGTGACGGGGCGCCCCTACGAGTGGGAGTTCTGGCGCAAGGACGAGCGCATCGAGATCCGGCCCGCCGGGCGGTTGATGGTGTCGGACGTACGCACGATGCACGCGGCGTGCGTGGCGGGGGCGGGCATTGCCCAGGTGATGGCGCTGGGTACGGAAGACCTGCGGCGCAGCGGCCAACTGGTCGACCTGTTTCCTGACTGGCCGGACGAGCGCTTTGCGTTGTACGCGCTGTACCCATCACGGCGCCACCTGCCGGCCAAGGTGCATGCGTTCATCGATTTTTGCGTTGAGAACCTGCCCACGGGTTAGCCCACAAAGCACTGCGGCCGCACGAGGCGGCCGCAGTGGATGAAGCAAAACAGCCTCAGACCTTCTTGGCCGAGATCACCGCTTCGGACACATTGCGCGGGGCTTCAGCGTAGTGCTTGAACTCCATCGTGTACGTTGCGCGGCCTTGTGTAGCCGAACGCAGCGCGGTGGAGTAGCCAAACATTTCGGCCAGCGGCACCTCGGCCTTGACGATCTTGCCGCCGCCGCCCGCAATGTCTTCCGTGCCTTGCACCATGCCGCGCCGTGACGAGAGGTCGCCCATCACGTTGCCCATGTAGTCTTCGGGCGTTTCCACTTCCACGGCCATCATCGGCTCGAGCAGGATGGGGCCGGCCTTGCGCATCGCGTCTTTGAAGGCCATCGAGCCGGCCATGCGGAACGCGTTTTCGTTCGAGTCCACGTCGTGGTACGAGCCGAAGGTCAGGCGCACCTTCACATCCACCACCGGGTAGCCGGCCAGCACACCCGTGTTCAGCGTGTCGCGGATGCCCTTGTCCACCGCCGGGATGAACTCACGCGGGATCACGCCGCCCTTGATCTCGTCGACGAACTCGTAGCCCTTGCCCTCGTTCGGCTCCAGCGTGATGACCGCGTGGCCGTACTGGCCGCGACCGCCCGATTGCTTGACGAACTTGCCTTCGACGTCTTCGGCGGCCTTCTTGATGGTCTCGCGGTACGCCACCTGCGGCTTGCCGACGGTCGCTTCCACGCCAAACTCGCGCTTCATGCGGTCGACCAGGATTTCCAGGTGCAGCTCGCCCATACCCGAGATGATGGTCTGGCCGGATTCCTCGTCCGTCTTCACGCGGAACGATGGGTCTTCCTGCGCCAGGCGGTTCAGGGCGATGCCCATCTTTTCCTGGTCAGCCTTGGTCTTCGGCTCCACGGCCTGGCTGATCACGGGCTCGGGGAACTCCATGCGCTCTAGCACGATGACGTTTTCGGGGTCGCACAGCGTCTCGCCAGTCGTCACGTCCTTCAACCCCACGGCGGCGGCAATGTCGCCCGCCAGCACTTCCTTGATCTCTTCGCGCTGGTTGGCGTGCATCTGCAGGATGCGGCCCAGGCGCTCCTTCTTCTGCTTGACCGAGTTGTAGACCGTATCGCCCGAGTTGATCTTGCCCGAGTACACGCGGAAGAACGCGAGCTGGCCGACAAACGGGTCGGTCATGATCTTGAAGGCGAGCGCGGAGAACGGCTCGCTGTCGCTCGGATGGCGCTCCAGCGGTTCGTCCTTCTCGCCATGGCCTTCAATGGCGGGAATGTCCACCGGCGAGGGCAGGTAGTCGACCACCGCATCCAGCATCGCCTGCACGCCCTTGTTCTTGAAGGCGGAGCCGCACAGCATCGGCTGGATTTCGCCGGCGATGGTGCGTTTGCGCAGGGCTCGCTTGATCTCTTCCTCGGTCAGCTCTTCGCCACCGAGGTATTTGTTGAGCAGCTCTTCACTCGCCTCGGCGGCGGCTTCGACCATCTTCTCGCGCCATTCCTGCGCGATGGGCAGTAGCGCCGGGTCGATGTCGACGTATGTGAATTTCACACCCTGCGAGGCATCGTCCCACAGGATCTCTTTCATCTTGACGAGGTCGACCACGCCGCGGAAACCGTCTTCCGCGCCCACCGGGATCTGGATCGGCACCGGATTGCCCTTCAGGCGCTCGCGCATCTGGCGCTCAACGCGGAAAAAGTCTGCGCCGATGCGGTCCATCTTGTTGACGAACGCAATGCGCGGCACCTTGTATTTGTTGGCTTGGCGCCATACGGTTTCCGACTGCGGCTGTACGCCGCCCACGGAGTCGTAGACCATGCACGCGCCATCCAGCACCCGCATGGAGCGTTCCACCTCGATGGTGAAATCGACGTGGCCCGGGGTGTCGATGATGTTGATGCGGTGTTCCGGATAGTTGCCAGCCATGCCTTTCCACATGCAGTGCGTGGCGGCAGACGTGATGGTGATGCCGCGTTCCTGCTCCTGCTCCATCCAGTCCATCGTGGCCGCGCCGTCATGCACCTCGCCAATCTTGTGATTGACCCCGGTGTAGAACAGGATGCGCTCGGTCGTGGTGGTTTTGCCGGCGTCGATGTGCGCTGAGATGCCGATGTTGCGATAGCGCTCGATGGGGGTCTGGCGGGGCATGATGGATCTCTTGGAGAAAGTCTCGCTTCACGCCCTCCACACCATGCGAAGGGCGAATGTGCGAGTGGGAACACATTATAGGATCGGTCCTATCTGACCGCATGTAGGGGCATTGGCCTGTGATTCAACCCTCACCCCGGGCAAGATCGCGCAATCCGGCGAAGTCCAACAGTTCAATCTCGCCGTAAGCGACCTTTAGTATCCCGCGTGCCTGCAGGTCTTTGAGCACCTGATTGACGGTCTGGCGGGACAGCGCCAGCAACTGTGCAAGCTGCTCCTGCGGCACCCGCAGCACACGGCGGGTGCCCAGACGCAGGTCGCCGTAGCCGTCGGCCATCAACAGCAAGCGCCGGGCCACGCGCACGGAGGCGGGCAGCAGGGCGGTTTCTTCCAGCACGGTGAAGGTCAACCGCAGCTTGTGCGTGAGCAGCAGGGCGAAGGCGTGCAGCAGGGCCGGGGTGCTGTCCAGCAGGGTGATCAGCGCGGCCTGCGGCATGTGCAACAGCGTGGTACTGACGTCGGCGCGGGCGTCATGGGTGCGCGGCTGGCGGTCGAAAACACCAATTTCGCCAAACCAGTTGACGGGTTCCAGCACCGCCAACAGGGCTTCGCGCCCCTCTGCGCTGGTGGCGCCGATGCAGATCGTGCCCTCCACCACGCAATACAACCCGTCGGGTGGATCGCCGCGCCGGAACAGCACATCGCCCGCGCCCAAGCGGCGCACGGCGGCAATGCCAATCAACGCGTCTTGTAGCGATACGTCGAGCGCGCCGAACCAGCTGCTGGCATGCAGGCGTTCACGGTACGACGCAGCATCTGCGGGTGGGTGAAGGGGAGCGGAGCGGTCCATAGGGCCGGCAGTGGAGGGGCAACGGACAAGGCGAATTTGTCGGCTATGTGACAGAGCGCCGTTCCATCTGCTGACTAAGATGAAAGGATCATAACGAGGGGGCAACTGCAGCGTCCATGCTGCAAACGCACAAAAACGGAGACCACAATGCGCAGCCTGTCAGACCACCTTTCCAACTACGCGGCTTATCACCAAGACGGGCGCAATATCGCCACGCACTTTGTCGGCATCCCGGCCATTGTGCTGGCGGTGGCGATTCTGCTGTCCCGCCCCGTGTTTGCAGCGTTGCCCGGCGGTGTGGCTGTAACGCCGGCGCTGTTCCTGCTGGCAGCCGTCACGGTGTTCTACCTGCGCCTGGATGTGGCGTTTGGCGTAGTGATGTTTGTGCTGATCGGCCTGTGCGTGTGGGTTGGCCAGCAGGTGGCCGGGCATTCCGTGGCGGCGTGGCTGTCAGCGGGCATCGGCGCGTTTGTGATCGGCTGGATCATCCAGTTTGTCGGCCACTACTACGAAGGGCGCAAACCGGCCTTTGTCGATGACTTGGTCGGGCTGGTGGTTGGCCCGTTGTTTCTGGTGGCCGAGACCGCCTTTGCGATGGGCCTGCGCGCGCCGCTGCGTGACGAGGTGGTCAGCCGTTCGCGCGCCATGCGTGCGGCGCTCGGCGGCAAGCCCGTCGCCGCCTGAGTGCATCGCTTCCGTTGAACTAGCTGTTTGAGTGCTTCGCGGCCGGCTGGAATGCCGGTGCGCGATTTTCCATGCCGGCGAGTACCGCCTCACGCTGGTTAGCCGCGCCGATCAGGCGGTCCTGCTCAATCGATTCCGCCAGCAGGATGGCAGCGGTATCGCCATCCTCTACAACGCGCATCAGGCGCTTGGCTGCACGGATGGCGTCTGGGCTCTTCTTCGCAATTTCTCGCGCTGCCGCCAGGGCAGCCGCGTACGGGTCGTCGACCACGTGGGTTGCCAGACCCAGGGCGCAGGCTTCGTCACCGTTGACAACGCGCCCGCTATAGATCAGCTCGCGCAGCCGGTCGGGCCGCACGAGGCCACGCGTGAGGGCCATGCCGCCCATGTCGGGCACCAGGCCCCATTTGACTTCCATGATTGACATGCGCGTGTCGGCACGCACGTAGCGGACGTCTGCGCCCAGCGCAATCTGCAGCCCACCACCGTAAGCAACGCCATGCACTGCCGCCAGCACCGGCACCGGTAGCTCGCGCCAGACCGTGCAGGCGTACTGCGGCAGGTTGGCCGATCCATGCGTGCGCCGAGCTAACCGGCCGGCGCCGATGTCTGATCCGCTGTCGCCCTTACCGAGGCTTGCCATGCTGCCCATGTCCAACCCGGCGCAGAACGCGCGACCTTCGCCGGACAACACCACGGCGCGCAAGTCTGGTTCATTCATCAGGCGTTCACCGGTTGCGACCAGGGCCTCGAACATGGCCGGGTCGATGGCGTTCATCTTCTCGGGCCGGTTGAGCCGGACTTCGGCGACGCCGGCGTCGATGCTGAGGAGGATGCGTTCTGTCATGGGGAGATGTCCCGTGCGAGGTGCGCGTCGGATTTATTCGGGTGTGACGAGCAATGCCTCGCGCTTGTCTTTGACTTGCGCCCAATGGGCGTGGTCGGCCAGCGGGGCCTGCACTTGGGTCAGGCGCGGCCAATCTGCACGGCGCGAGAGCTGCGCATTCAGTGCAATGAAGTCCTGCTGATCGGCCGGCACCTCGGCGGCGGGATAGATCGCCCCCACCGGACACTCCGGCACGCAGATCGAGCAGTCGATGCATTCATCCGGATCAATCACCAGGAAGTTCGGGCCGGCGTGAAAGCAGTCCATCGGGCAGACGGCAACACAGTCCGTGTACTTGCACTGGATGCAGGATTCGGTGACGACGTACGGCATAGCAAAGCGGGGTGTTCAACACCCGTTCAAAAAAAACGTTCGAAATTATGCAGCATCAACCCGAACCGCGTCGGGTGCGGGTTTCAATGTGATCTGTCGGCACTTCCTGTTGTCAGTTCGGATGGCGCACCGTGCCCTTCGGTCTCCATTGACGCCCCACCAAACTGCAGCGCCGCGAGACGTGCATAAAGCGGCGAACGCTGCAAAAGCTCAGCATGGCGGCCTTGCGCAACGATGCGGCCTTGCTCAAGCACGACGATCCGGTCGGCCTGCTGCACGGTGGCAAGGCGGTGCGCGATGACCAGCGTGGTGCGATTTTGCGCAGCATTGTTCAGGGCGGTCTGCACCAGCCGCTCGCTTGCGGCATCGAGTGCGCTGGTGGCTTCATCCAGCAGCAGGATGGGCGGGTCCTTGAGAATGGCCCGCGCAATGGCGATCCGCTGGCGCTGCCCTCCCGACAGCCTGACGCCACGCTCGCCCAACTGCGTGTCGTAGCCCTGCGGTAGTTCGCTGATGAAGTCGGCAGCGGCAGCCATCTCGGCGGCGCGCTGAACCTGCGCGAGCGTGGCGTCGGGCGTGCCATAGCGGATGTTGTCGAGCACGCTCCCCGAAAAAATCACCGACTCCTGAAGCACCACGCCAATGGCTTGTCGCAGCGCCGCGAGTGAAACTTGCCGCGTTGGCACACCGCTGATCAAGATGCTTCCGGACTGTGGTTCGTAAAAGCGCAGCAGCAGTTGAAACAGCGTCGTCTTGCCGGCACCGGAAGGCCCCACCAGCGCAACGTGCTCCCCGGGCGCAACATCGAGCGTGAAGTGGGAGAGCGCAGCGGCACCCGGACGCGACGGATAGTGGAAGGTGACATTGTCGAAGCGGATGCCCTCGGCATGCGCGGGCAGCGCCACAGGGGTGTCCGGTTCCGCAATGGGGGAGCGGGTTGCCAGCAGTTGCAGCAGGCGCTCCGTGGCACCGGCGGCTCTTTGCAGGTCTCCCCACACTTCCGCAATCGCACCGACGGCACCCGCGGTGAACACCGCGTAGAGGATGAACTGGGACAATTGGCCCGCCGTCATCTCTCCAGCCAGCACGGCCTTTGCGCCGAGCCAGAGCACAAACACGATCGCAGCGAATACAAAGACGATGACTACCGCGGTCAACTGGGCACGGGCCCGGATGCGCGTGAGTGCGGTGTCAAACGCCGTTTCCACGGCGGCGCTGAAACGCTTCGCTTCATGCGCTTCCTGCGTGTACGACTGCACGGTCGGCATGGCATTGAGCACCTCGCCGGCCAGCGCGCTTGCGCTTGCCACCTTGTCCTGGCTGTCACGCGAGAGCCGCCGCACACGACGCCCAAAGATGACGATGGGCACAACCACCACGATCAGCGTGGCGATGATGTAGCCCGAGAGCACCGGGCTCGTCACGACCAGCATGACCACCCCGCCGACCGTCAGCAGCGTGTTGCGCAACCCGAGCGACAGGCTGGTCCCCACCACGGTCTGGATCAACGTCGTGTCGGTCGTGAGCCGCGACAGCACCTCGCCCGTTTGTGTCGTCTCGAAAAACTCCGGGCTCAAGCCGACGATGTGCCGGTAGACAGCGCGCCGCAGATCGGCCGTTACGCGCTCGCCCAGCCACGAGACGCAATAGAAGCGCAGCGCTGTGGCACCGGCGAGCACCAGTGAAAGGACGAACAGGGCGATGAAGTAGCGGTCGATGTGCGATCGCTCGCCGCTGGCGAATCCACGGTCGATCAGAAACTTGAAGGCCACCGGCAGCGCCAGCGTTGCAACAGCCGCAATCACCAGCGCCAGGAATGCCACCGCCCAGCGCCGCGCATACGGACGCAGGAAAGGCATGAGCGCGAAGAGGGGGCTGATACGTGACGGCAGGGGCGCAGCAGAAGACATGGGAATCGGCAGCAAATCCAGAAGGCGCCCATTATCTCAGCCCCAGGATGGGCCCGTGATTGGCCCGCGTGCAGCGCTTCCGGAGATACCCGAGCCACCGTTTGCACCGCTGAAGATATTTGATGCGCGCGCATCACACCCCTTGGATCAACCGCTCTCAGCGCTCGCTAAGTCCAGCCGTCTAGTCTTGCGATCTCTCCGGTTTTCCAAGACATGGCATGCGCCGACGTCGCACACTCACCTTCCTTATGCTGGCGGTTCTGATGGCCGTTGCGGCCGTCCTCATCGCCCGCCGCCCGGGTGGGCCGGCCATTCGCCCGACGCTTGCCAATGGGCCGCTTGCATCGGCCGTGGACACGGCAGAAAACTACCTGCATGGCAAGGCGATCCGGGCGGGGCTCGATCGCTCGGCATCGGGCCTGATTTACGACGTCACGGTAGTCAAAGCTGGCCGGATCTTCGATGTGCGGCTCGATGCACGCAGCGGCCGGATTCTGTCTGCCGCGATCAACAAGTAGCGCATTGCTGATGGCGTGCCCGCGTGGGGTACGCTGTGCGCAGACTTGTTCTGACGCCGCATCCGCATGCCCCACATTCTTCTGATCAACCCGAATTCGTCCCAGGCCACCACGGACATGATGGTGCGCATCGCGCAGGACCACGCGCCCGCCGGCTATACGGTTGTGGGGGCCACGGCTGCGAATGGGCCGTCGATGATCATCAACGAGGTGGAGCTGGCCGCAGCGGCCACCGAGGTGGAGGCCACCTGGCGTAGCACGCAGGTGCCGCACGCGGGCGTGATCATCAGCGCCTTTGGCGACCCCGGCGTGATGCAGGTTCGCGAGGCAAGCCGGCCCATACCGGTGGTCGGCATCTGCGAGGCGTCGATGCTGGAGGCATCGGAAGGCGGACGCCGCTTTGGCGTGGCCACGGTCACGCCCGATCTGGTGGCCGCGATTGATGCCAAGGCGCATGCGCTTGGGCTGGGCGCGCTCTATACCGGCGCGCAACTCACGCCCGGTGAGCCGCGTGCGCTGACCGCAGATGCAGGCGCGCTGGAAGAGGCATTGAGTGACGCCGTGCGCGCCTGCCTTAAGGATGGCGCGCAGGCCGTGATCATCGGCGGCGGGCCGCTGGGGCAGGCCGCCGTGCGTCTGGCGCAGCGATTCGACGTACCGATCATTGCGCCGATTTCCGCTGCGATGCGCCGGCTGAGCGCCTGCATCGCAGGGGGACTGGCGGCACCAGTTGGTGCCGCCGCGCGCGCTTAGTTCGCGATGATCGACACCGTCGAATTGGCCGGCACCGTAATCGTCTCGCTATACGTACCAGTCTTGAAGCCGCGCGCCACCGGGAACTGGCCGAAGCCTTGCAGCGTGGCCGGCACGGAGCTCGGCATCGAGCGCTGGCTGCTGTAGTTCTGGCCATTGACGGCAGGGATCGAGAAACCGGTGTCCGAACGCGCCGGATACGCAAAACCTGCCGGGCTGCCCGGCACCGGCAGCAGTGCCACCGCGGTGCCCCAACGGCCGAGTGCATCGCCCAGGCCCGTGCCGCCACCGGCCTGGATGGCGCTGCTCAGCACCGTGGCCGAATCCGTTGACGAGAAGTTCTGCAGCAGGTTCTTGTAGTACGGCACGCCGTACTGGCGCAGCAGGAAGCCACCCAGGCTGCCCGAGATCGGATACCCCGGGCACGACGACGAGAGCGACGGGTCGAACGCCGTCAGCGAACAGTTGTAGGAACTTTGCAACCAAGCCGGAAAACGGCTGTCGCGCACGTTGTTGAAGCTCGGGTCGATCTGGCTGGACAGCACATCTTCCATCGTCATCGCCGTCATTTCTTCCAGCCACG
Source organism: Ralstonia sp. AU12-08 (assembly GCF_000442475.1). NCBI lineage: Bacteria > Pseudomonadati > Pseudomonadota > Betaproteobacteria > Burkholderiales > Burkholderiaceae > Ralstonia > Ralstonia sp. AU12-08. The sequence goes on from NZ_ASZV01000011.1 coordinate 49,463, forward strand.
TGCCGTACATGTACTGCGAGCCGTTGAGCACGCCGCGCTGGTAGAAGTTGGCCATGTGCGTGAACTCGTGGCCCAGCGTGGAGATGACCGTGTTCAGCCCGTCGGTGCCGCCCAGGTAGATCGTTTCCGAATCCACATAGAGTGACAGCGATTGGTTCGACAGCGGCTGCGAGCTGGTCGTGAAGTTGTTGCGCGCCCAGAAGTAGCCCACGCGGCCATAAGGCTGGCCGTCGGGCTGGATGTTCAGCACCACGATGTCGATCGCCTGGTTCGGATCAATCAGGCTGGCGGAGCTGGAGTAGCTGCCCCACGGCTGCCCGACGATCGAGGTGGCCAGCGTGTAGACCGACTGCGTGCCCGAGGCGAACTTGGTGATCAGCGTGCTGATGATGCTGTCGGAGATCTTGCTGCTGCCGTACTCCGTGTTCTCCACCCACAGGTTGACGATGCGGCCATCGGTGGCGGTTGCTTGCTGCTTCAGCGTAGCGGTGCGCACCGTGGCGGTGCCGTCCGGCTGCTGGTGATTCCAAGTGCGTTGCGCGCCAACGGCGGCAACCGACTGCGGACGCAAGACCGTATCGTTGGAAGCGCCTTGCGTCTTGAGCGGGCCCGCACCGGTGGCGTAGCTGTCCAGTGCATGCGCGTTGAAATCGGAAATCTGTCGGTCGAACGCTGCGTTCATTGCGTCGTTCTTGACGGACGCCGTGGTCAGGTTGCCGGAGGCGCCATTGGTGGGCGTGCTGCTGGTGGTTGTGCCACCGCCCAGGCCAAGCAGACCCGCATTGGAGAGCGACACCGACGGCATCGGCTGTGCGGCCGCCCCCTGGTTCGTGTAGATGAGGGTGACGTTTTGGCCCGTAAGCCCGGCGATCGATACATTCACGGTGCCGGCCGAACCGCCCGTATTGGTGGCTTGCCACACGCCCACGCCGGAGCCGGCGTAGGTGTTGCCCAATGCGCCGCAGTTGGAGCCGCTGCAGGCAGCCGCCAGATTGATGCTGGCCGGGGTAGCCGGCGTTGCGGCCGGCGTGGCCCCTGAGCTACCGCCGCCGCCTCCGCCACCACCGCAGGCCGCCAGCATGCCTGCAGCTGCCACCATCACTGCGATGGTCCATTGCTTTGTACTGCTACCGCCCTTGCTGCCTTCCATCATCATCTCTCCAAAATCCGAATTCAGGCGCGCTGTCGGCTCGTGACTGCGGCGCGCTGGCGGATTCTCAAGGGGAGGTGACGGATTCGATCCGTGGAAATAACGGGTCAGCAAGGCCCAATTCCCCCCGATGTGGGGGTGTCGTCATGCGCACCTGGTCGGAAAGGTTGAAAAAGTCGTAGCCCGAGGATGTAGAAGCGGAAAACGGGGGAGAGCGCCGACCCGCACTTTTGCGCCGGGGCGGTCCGCTAGAATGGGCCGCCTTCCCGCCGATTGCGCCATTCCAGGCGCCGGACACATCACCTATTCATGCTCGTCGCGCAGCTCAAATCGTTCTTCATGGTCGCCCGCCTGGGCAGCATCACGCTGGCCGCCAAGCAGCTCGGGCTTTCTCAGCCGACCGTGACATCGCAGATCCGCGCGCTGGAGGAGGCCTACGGCGTCGAGTTGTTCTACCGGGGTGGGCGCCGGCTGGCGCTGTCGGACGCCGGCGTGCGCCTGATGCCGCTGGTCGACCAGCTCGTGCGGCAGGAAACCGAGATCGACTTCTTCCTGCGCAACTCCGGCGACATGGGTTCCGGCCACCTGCGTATCGGGGCCACGGCGCCGTACTACATCCTCGACATCGTTGACCGCTTCTGCCAGAGCCACCCCGGCATCGACGTCAGCATCGAGGCCGGCAACTCGGTGCAGATGCTTGACGCGCTGCAGGAATACCGGGTGGACGTGGCATCGTCGTCGCAGCGGGTGGACGACGCCCGCTTCCTGCGCATTGAGCTGGCCCGCGACCCGCTGGTGCTGGTGGTCCATCGCAGCCACCCGCTGGCTGGGCAGACGAGCGGCGCGGTGCCGGTCACGGCACTGTCACAATGCCGGTTGCTGGTGCGCGAGGTGGGCTCCACCACCCGTGCGATGACCGAAACGATGATGGCCCAGGCCGGCGTGACCGCCGCATCCACGGTGGAAATCGGCAGCCGGGAGTCCATCCGCGAGGCCATCATGCGCAACCTGGGCGTGAGCGTCATCGCCCGCCAGGAGGTGCCCAACCACGCGGATTTGCGCGTACTGGCCTTCGAGGGCGGCGCACCGGAGCTGAGCGAATACCTCTACTGCCTGCAAGACCGGCGCGAGGCGCGGCTGATTGCGGCCTTCCTGGCAGAAGTGCGCTCGCCCCGTCCTTAACTTCGTCATCCGTCTGAACACAAATCTGGAAATGCGCGCATTGGCGTTTTTGGGGTAACTGCCACATGGGGTACATGTCGGCTAGCTACAGTAGCGACCGTTTTTGCTACTGCCTCAGCCGCCCCGTCAATGCCCCAGCCTGCTTCCGACCCGACCCCGGGTAACGCCACGCCGTTCCTTTCCGTGCGGCAAGTTACCCGTCGCTTTGGCGCCTTCACCGCGCTTGACGGCGTTTCGCTGGACGTGGCGCAGGGCGAATTCGTCTGCCTGCTGGGCCCGTCGGGCTGTGGCAAGACGACGTTGCTGCGCATCATTGCCGGGCTGGAAGCACAGGACGGCGGCCAGATCGTTGCCGGTGGCCGCGATATTTCGAACCTGCCCCCGCGCGAGCGCGACTACGGCATCGTCTTCCAGTCATACGCGCTGTTCCCCAACCTGACGGTCGCGCAGAACATTGCCTACGGTCTGGATACGCACAACGGCAACCGCGCCCGCATGCAGGCGCGGGTGTCAGAGATGCTCGCGCTGGTGGGCCTGGCCGGCAGCGAGGCGAAGTACCCGTCGCAGCTCTCGGGTGGCCAGCAACAGCGTGTGGCACTGGCCCGCGCGCTGGCGCCCGCGCCCTCACTGCTGCTGCTGGACGAGCCGATGTCGGCGCTGGACGCCCAGGTGCGCGAACACCTGCGCATCGAGCTGCGACGCCTGCAGCGCAAGCTGAACGTGACCACGCTGATGGTCACGCACGATCAGGACGAAGCCATGGCGATGGCGGACCGCATTGCGGTCATGTCCAACGGCCGGATCGAACAGACGGGTTCGCCGTCGGAAATCTATACCCACCCCGCGACCGGTTTCGTTGCCGGGTTCGTCGGTCAGGCCAACTGGCTGCCGCTGGAACGCACCGAAGATGGCACGCCCACGCTGGCCGGCCAGCCGCTGCTGCTTGATCCGGCGTTTGCCGATACGGCGTACAGCACTGGCCGCCTGTTCTGCCGCCCCGAGGCCGTGACACTGCATCCGGACGACGATGCGCCCAACCGACATCTCGCCCGCGTGGTCGACCAGATCTACCTGGGCAGCCGCACGCGTGTGACGCTGGCCATCGACGGCCTGGCCAATGCGCCGCTGGTGGCCGAAGTGGCATCGAATGCGCTACGCAGCGGTCGTGGCGCGCTTGGCGACAGCAAGCTGTGGATCGCGCTCGAGCGTGATGGCCTGCGCGTCTATGCCTGAGGTGGTGATGTCAATGCTCCCGCCCGAGGCCAACGTGGTAACGGTCACCCCACAGAAACAAGCCGCGCGCACGTCGTTCTGGCGTACTGATGCGCCCGTGCTGACCGGCATGAAGCTGGCGTGGTTCCTGCTGCTGACGCTCGGCCTGCTCTTGCCCACGGCCATGATGCTGCTGCAGGCCACGGGCCTGGTCGCCAGCGCACGCAGCTCTGATGAGCACGGCTTGGCGCTGGTCGCCCATGTCGTGCAGGGCCCCAACTTTCTGGCCATGGTGGGGCGCACCCTGGCCGTGTCGGGCAGCGTGGCCGCCATCGTCGTGCCGCTGGCCTTTGCCTTTGCCTACGCCGTGCAGCGCACGCGCATGCCGTTGCGCGGCACGATGCGCACGCTGGCGATGTTGCCGCTGTTTGCACCGTCCCTGCTGCCGGGTATTGCGCTGGTCTACCTGTTCGGCAACCAGGGGCTGTTCAAGGCCTGGCTGGGTGGCAGCAACATCTACGGCTTCTGGGGCATCGTGGTGGGCGAGGCGTTCTACACCTTCCCGTATGCGCTGATGCTGTTACTGGCTACGCTCACGCTGGCCGATGGCCGCTTGTACGACGCTGCCCGCGCAATGGGCGCGGGCCCGTGGCGTACGTTCTGCACCGTCACGCTGCCGGGTGCACGGTATGGCCTGTTTGGTGCCTTTGCACTGGTGTTTACGCTGGTCGCCACGGACTTTGGTGTGCCGACCGTGGTGGGCGGCAGCTACCAGGTGCTGGCGGTGGAAGCCTACAAGGCGGTGGTGGGTCAGCAGCAGTTTGCGCGTGGCGCCGTCATCGGCCTGATGCTGTTGTTGCCTGCGCTGCTCACCTTTGCCGTGGAGCGCCTCGTGCAGCGTCGCCAGCACGCCGCGCTGGCCAGCCGCGCCCAGCCGTATCACCCGCAACCGGATCGCATGCGTGATGGCCTCTATCTGCTGCTGACCGCATTGGTGGTCGGCTGGATTCTGGTGATGCTCGCCACCGCAGTGGGCGCGTCACTCGTCAAGCTCTGGCCGTACAACCTTGAACTGTCGCTGCGCAACTACGACTTCGACAACATGGATGGCGGCGGCTGGCTGGCCTATCGCAACAGCCTGAAGCTGGCCGCGCTCACCACCGTGTTTGGCACCGTACTCATCTTTACTGGCGCATGGCTGGTCGAGAAGACGCGCACCACCCGCGCCACCGCCTGGCTGCATCCGGCCATCCGCTTTGCGGTGCTGCTGCCGATGGCCGTGCCCGGCCTCGTGCTCGGCCTGGGCTACGTGTTCTTCTTCAACCACCCGGCCAATCCGCTCAATGGCCTGTACGGCAGCATGGCGCTGATGGTGCTCTGCACGATCATGCATTGCGCCACGGCTGCGCACCTCACGTCCGTGGCTTCGCTGGGGCAACTGGACCCGGTGTTTGAAGCGGTATCGGCCTCGCTCAAGGTATCGGCACTGCGCACGTACTGGCGCGTGACGCTGCCGATGTGTCTGCCTGCCGTGCTGTCGTGCGCGCGCTACCTGTTCGTCTCGGCCATGACCACCGTGTCAGCCGTGATCTTCCTGTACAGCCCTGACACCGTGCTGGCCTCCGTGGCCGTACTGAACATGGACGACGCCGGCGACATCGGCCCCGCTGCGGCCATGTCCACACTGATTCTGGTCACGTCGATCGTCGTCTCGCTGCTGCTGGAACTTGCCACGCGCGGCATCACGCGCCGCACGCAGGCCTGGCGCACCACCTCACATTGAATTCGTTGTAAGTCAAGGAAACATGAACATGGGTGACGCATCCCCAATCACGGCCCGCCAGGCGGGTACTGACCGTATCAACCCCGGCGCCACGCCGTTGCGCCTGGAAGCCGCCGTGCTCGACTGGGCCGGCACCGTAGTCGATTTCGGTTCGTTTGCCCCCACGCAAATCTTCGTGGAAGCGTTTGGCGAATTCGGCGTGGCCATCACGCTGGACGAAGCGCGCGGCCCGATGGGCCTGGGCAAGTGGGACCACATCCGCACGCTGTGCAATGACGGTGCGATTGCCGCGCGCTTCTCGCTCGCCCACGGCCGCATGCCCACCGATGACGATGTCACCGCCATCTACAACCGCTTCATGCCGCTGCAGATCGAGAAGGTGGGCGCGCATTCGGCCATGATCCCCGGCGCGCTGGAAACCATCGCCGCGCTGCGCGAAGCTGGCCTGAAGATCGGCACATGCTCGGGCTACCCGCGCGTGGTGATGGACCGGGTGGTTGAACTGGCCGCCAAGGCGGGCTACAGCCCCGACTGCGTGATCGCCTGCGATGAGGTGCCGCGTGCCCGCCCGTGGCCGGCACAGGCCCTGCGCTGCGTGGTGGATCTGGCCATTGGCGATGTGGCCGCCTGCGTGAAGGTCGACGACACCGTGCCAGGCATCGAAGAGGGCCGCCGTGCCGGCATGTGGACCGTGGCGCTGCTGATGTCGGGCAACGCGCTGGGCCTGCCGTACGAGCAGTACGCCGCACTGTCCGCTGACGAGCGTGCGCGCCACCGCGTCGCCATTTCGGCCGGCTTTGCCGCCTGCCGCCCGCATTACGAGATCGACACGATTGCCGATCTGCCCGAAGTTGTGGCCGACATCAACCGCCGCCTCGCGCGCGGTGAACGGCCGCAATGCGTTTGACGCATCTGAGTTTGTTGTCCTGTTTGTTGTCCTTTCCCCTGCATCACCCCATACCGAGGAAACCATGACCGCACGTCTTTCCCTGCTGGCTGTTGCCGCTACGATGGCCTTTGCCACGTCGGCTTTCGCCAAGACCACGCTGACCGTGTACACGGCGCTGGAAGCTGACCAAGTGAAGGCGTACCAGGAAGCCTTCGAGAAGGCCAATCCGGACATCGAAATCAAGTGGGTGCGCGACTCCACCGGCGTCGTCACCGCCAAGCTGCTGGCCGAGAAGAACAACCCGCGCGCTGACGTGGTGTGGGGCCTGGCCGCCTCGAGCCTGGCCATCCTGGACAAGGAAGGCATGCTGACGCCGTACGCACCGACTGATCTGGCAAAGATCGGCGCGACGTACCGCGACAAGGCCAACCCGCCGGCCTGGGTGGGCATGGACGCCTGGGGCGCCGCCATCTGCTTCAACACGGTCGAAGCCGAAAAGCAGCACCTGCCGAAGCCGACGTCGTGGGCTGACCTGACCAAGCCGGTGTACGCCGGCAAGATCGTCATGCCGAACCCGGCCTCGTCGGGCACGGGCTACCTGGACGTGAGCGCATGGCTGCAGATGCTGGGCGAGCAGAAGGGCTGGGATTACATGGACGCCCTGCACAAGAACATCGGCCAGTACACGCACTCGGGCTCCAAGCCTTGCAAGATGGCCGCTTCGGGTGAATTCCCGATCGGTATCGCGTTTGAATACCGTGCTGTGAAGTCGAAGAAGGAAGGCGCACCGATCGACATCGTGCTGCCGTCGGAAGGCCTGGGCTGGGACGTGGAAGCCACCGGCATCATGAAGGGCACCAAGAACCTGGACGCCGCCAAGAAGCTGGCTGACTTCTCGGCAAGCCCGGTTGCCATGGCGCTGTACGAGAAGAACTTTGCCGTGGTGGCCACGCCGGGCTTCTCCAAGCCGGACCCGCTGCTGCCGGCCGACTATGAGAAGCGCCTGATCAAGAACGACTTCACGTGGGCCAGCGCCAACCGTGACCGCATCCTCGCCGAGTGGACCAAGCGCTACGACGGCAAGTCGGAGAAGAAGTAAGTGAGTGAAGCTCCCCTGAATTCTGTTGCTCAAGGGGGCCTGGATGCCAGCACCGACGTCGCCATCGTCGGGGCTGGCATTTTGGGCTTGGCGCACGCCGCTGCCGCCGTCAAACGCGGCCTGCGCGTGACGGTGTTCGAGCGCAGCGAGATCGCCGTTGGTGCCTCCATCCGCAATTTCGGGCAGATGCTGGTGACCGGCCAGCCGCCCGGCATCATGCTCGATCTCGCGCGCGAAAGCCGCGAACTGTATCTCGGCTGGGCTGACAAGGCTGGCATCTTTGCACGCGCCAAGGGCGTGCTGCTGTTTGCCCGCAATGCTGCGGAAGACGCCGTACTGGACGAATTCATGTCCGCCCGTGCATCGGCGTTTGATTACAACGTCAAGCTGCTGCGTGGCGCCGATCTGGCCAATCTGTACGGCGGCCGCTTCACGCGTCATCGGTCAGCCCTGCAGGGTTTTGATGACTTGCAGTTGTATTCACGCGAAGCGATTCCCGCACTGGCGGCATGGCTTGCCACACAGGGCGTGCGCTTCCACTTCGGCACGCTCGTGCGCCATGTGGAAGGTGGCCGACTGGATACGACGGCAGGCGTGTGCAACGCGCAGCGCGTGATCGTCTGCAGCGGGCATGACTACCAGACACTGTGCGCTGATCAATTGCGTGCGCTGCAACCGCAGGTGTGCCGCCTACAGATGCTGCGCGTCACGCCCGAAGACGGCTTCCAGCTGGAACACGCTGTGCTGACGGGCCTGTCGTGCACGCACTACGGCGCGTTTGCCGATCTGCCGACCGCCCAGGCGCTGGCCATGCAGATTGAGCATCAACGCCCCGAGCTGCAACGCCACGGCATTCACCTGCTGGTGAGCCCAACGCCGTACGGCGACTGGATCGTTGGCGATTCGCACGACTACAGCCAGGACGCACGCCCGTTCAACGCCGAGTCGGTCGACAACATCATGCTGGACCTGGCGCGCGATACCTTTGGCAGCAAGCTGCGCGTGGTGGAGCGCTGGCAAGGTGTGTACGGCGCCAAGTGCCATGTGCCGGGTGGCGGCGCGTTCTCGATCACCCGTGTGGATGACCGCACCACCGTTGCGCTGATGCACAGCGGTATCGGCATGAGCGTGGGGCCCGCGCTGGCGCATCGACATGTCGATGCACTGGTGGATGGCACGGCATTGCCGCAGTGGACACCGCCGGCGGCATTGCCTGCAACGGCCACGGCCTAACGCCTAGTCGCCTGGAAAAATGAAGCCCGTACGGTTTGCGCCGTGCGGGCTTTTTCTTTTCAGGCGTCAGGCCGCGAACAGTTCAACAACGGGCCAGCCACGTGCTTCAGCCACGCCGCGCAAGGTGGCATCGGGGCTGATGGCAATGGGGTGGGAGACGGTTTCCAGCAGCGGCAGATCGTTGCGTGAATCGCTATAGAACACCGTGCGGGAGAAGTCCGCCATGCGTTGGCCGCGCTGCGCAAGCCACTCGGTCACGCGCACGATCTTGCCGGCGCCAAAGCTCGGGGTGCCGACCAGGTTGCCCGTGAAGTTGCTGTCAGCCTGGTTGCCAACCGTCTCGCATTCCACTGCCAGCAGGTGCGGCACGTTGAAAGCCGCGGCAATCGGTTCGGTCAGGTAGCGGTGCGTGGCGGTGACGATGCAGCACAGGTCGCCCGCGCGCAGGTGCGCATCAACGAGTTGTCGTGCGCGCGGCTGCATGGCGGGTTGGATGACTTCGCGCATGAAGTTGGCGCGCCACGCATCGAGCCGGGTGCGCGGATGCTGCGCCAGCAGCCCGAGCGAGAAGCGTGCATGGCGTGCGAAGTCGAGCGTGCCCTCGCGGTACTCGCGCATCCAGCGCTCGTTGGCTTGCTCAAAAGCCTCGCGGTCTACCGCGCCCTGGGCAACCAGGAAGCGGCCCCATTCATATTCGCTGTCGATGGGCAGCAGGGTGTGGTCCAGGTCGAACAGGGCAAGCGATTGCATACAACAGGTGGCAGTGGCGGTTGGAAAAACCGCGAGGTTACTGCCTCAACGCGTCGTGGTTGTGTCCATCGCCATAACTTTGGCGATGAACGCATCGGCGTTTTTCTTCGGGTGGTGTTTGTCCAGACAATCCAAGAAGCTGCGCACCAGCCGAGAATCCCTGCGCTCCTTCAGGAAATACAGGTATTCGTGGATGACCGGCGCATTGGCGGCAAACGGCAGCACACGCACGTCGGGCCGGCGCGGTGCCTCGCGTGCGGGCACGATGCTGCAGCCCAACCCCAGGCTGATCGCCTCATAGATGGCCTCGCGGCTGCCGATGATGCTCATGCTGGCCGGCTCGATGCCAGCGGCGGCCAGGGCGTCTTCGGTCACGCGGCGGGTGACGGAGCCTGGCTCGCGCATCAGCAGTTGGCAGCCGGCAATGTCGTCTAGCGTCACATGCGGGCGGCGTGCCAGCGGGCTGTCCAGCGGCACCACCAGCACCATGGTGTCGTCGGCCAGGGTGATGCGATGCAGGCGTTCGTCGTCCACCGCATGCGACGACACAGCCAGGTCGATGCGGACTTCGGACAGCGCCTCCAGCATCTGCTGCGAGTTGCCGAACTCGATGGTGATCTCGATGGTCGGGTAGCGGGCGCGGAAGGCGGCCACGCTGGGCAGGATGTAGTAGGGGCCGGTGGCGCCCACGCGCAGATTGCCGGTGCGCAAGTCGCCCGCATTGCGCAGGAGAAAATCGACGTCGCCTTCCTGCTGTGCCAGGCGCTCGACAATGGGCATGAGGCTCACGCCCAGGTCAGACAGGTCGAGCCGGCTGCCGCGGCGGTGGAACAGCTCCACGCCGTACATCTCTTCCAGCTGGCGGATGCGCCCCGTCACGGTGGGCTGCGACAGGCGCAGGCGCTTGGCCGCGCCCGTCACGCTGCCCTGGCGGGCCACCTCGAAGAACGACATCAACAGATCGCCCAGCATGCTTGTGTTTCCTCTGCATTTCATTCGGATGATGGCGACAGAGTGTAGGGCGCCTTTATGACGCCTCACACTGTGAAACCTTACGAAGCGGCGGGGCAGGGCAAGGCGGTGGGCTGTGCCAGTCAAACACCGCGTGATAGAGGGTAGGGCGCTGGGCGCACATCGTGCTACCTTGTGAACCAGTCCACGCAACACAGGAACAGGAGACGCCATGCCGGTGCTGAAGGTCGATGTCGTGACGGCGGAAGAACGGTTGTACGAAGGCACGGCCAAGTTCGTGGTCATCCCCGGCACCGAGGGCGAACTGGGCATCCTGCCCGGTCACGAACGCCTGCTCACGCGCCTGCGCCCCGGCACCGTGCGCGTCACCCTGGAGAACGACGAAGAAGTGATCCTGTTCGTGGCCGGCGGCTTTGTCGATGTGCAGCCCGAACAGGTGATCGTGCTGGCCGACACCGCCGTGCGCGCGCGTGATCTGGACGAGGTCAAAGCCCAGCAAGCACGCAAGGCCGCTGAGGAGCTCATGCAGAACAGCCACAGCAAGATCGACTATGCCCGTGCCCAGGCGGAACTGACAGAAGCCGTGGCCCAACTGGCTGCCATCGAGCGCCTGCGCAAGCGCCGCCGCTGAGGTTTCCCCCGCTTACCGCACCTGGCGCGCATCTAACGCGCATCTAACGCGCACCACAAGCGCGACATTGTGTCGTCCCGCCCACGGAGGGGTAAAGAACCGCCTCCGCTCTCCGTTTTAGAGCAGAACGATTGAAATCCCGTTGAACGTCCTTCAGAGACGTGATCGGTTCTGCTGGTCTGCCGATGTCGCCCCTTGTTGTGATTGCGCGTGCGCTCGTACGCCGTGTCTTCCACGGCCCACGAAAGCACGTGCGTGCCATGGTTCCGTTTGGGTTGTTGCCGCACTTGCTTTTGCGGAATTTCGGGCGGATTGGCAATGCGCAAATGTTTGCGCTGGCATTTCTGCTGGTGCCGGCCGTCGTCTATGCGGGAGCCGACGTGAACGATCTGACCGAACTGCCCATCGAACAATTGATGCTGGTGCAGGTGGTGACCGGGGCATCCAAGTACGCCGAGGCGGCCAATGAAGCACCCGCCAACGTGCAGGTGATCACCGCCGAAGACATCAAGACGTACGGCTGGCGCACCTTGGCCGACATCCTGGGCAGCCTGCTGGGGCTGTACACCAACTACGACCGTAATTACGCCTCGCTGGGCGCTCGTGGTTTTCTGCGCCCGGGCGATTACGACACGCGCTTCCTCCTGCTGATCGACGGTTACCGGACCAACGACTCTGTCTTTGACGAAGCTGCAGTCGGCACCGATGCGATGCTCGATGTGGACCTGATCGAGCGTATCGAATACGTGCCCGGAGCGGGCTCTGCCGTGTACGGCTCGAACGCGCTGTTTGGGGTGATCAACATCATCACCAAGCGCGGGCGGGACATCGGCGGTGTGCAGGTCAGCGGTGCCACCGGCAGCGCCAATGCGCGTGATGGGCGGGTGACCTGGGGCAACCGCGCAGACAACGGCGCCGAATGGCTGCTCTCGGCCAGCGTGAACGACGCGCCCGGCCGTGACCAGTACTTCCCGCAGTTCAACCAGCCCGGTGTGAGCGACGGTGTTGCGCGCGGCATGGATTTCGACCGCGGCAAGCGCCTGTTCGCCAAGGGCAGCTTCGGCGAGTTTGGCCTGACCTTCGGCTATGCAGACCGCACCAAGGGCACACCCACCGCGCCGTACGACCAGCTCTTCAATGACCCGCGCTCGCGCACCATTGATACCCGCCAGATGCTCAATGGCACGTGGCAGCACGCGCTGGACGATGCCACCGATGTTTCGGCGCGGCTGTACTGGGGCCGCTACGTATCGCAGGGCCACTACGTCTACAACTATCCACCCGTGACCGAGAACCACGACTGGTACGACTCCGCCTGGTACGGCGCCGAGTTTAAGCTCGTCACGCGGCGCCTTGACCAGCACACGCTCGCGATCGGCACCGAACTGCAGCGCGACTACCGCGACGCGATGCGCAACTTTGATGTCACCCCGTACTTCAGCTACCTGGATGACCACCGCAACAACACCCGCGTGGGCATCTACGTGCAAGACCAGTTCGCCATCAGCCAGGACTGGGTGCTCGACACCGGCCTGCGTTACGACCACACCACCTTTTCGCCGGGCATCTTCAGCCCGCGCGTGGGCCTGATCTGGCACGCCGCGCCCACCACGACCGTCAAGGCGATCTACGGGATGGCCTACCGCGCGCCCAACGATTACGAGCTGAACTACCAGACCGTCGCGCCGGGTGGCCAGCAGGTCAACACGGGCCTGGTTGCCGAGCGCATCCGGACGTATGAAGCCGTGCTGGAGCAGCAGGTCAGTGCCGGTGGCAAGGCCACGCTGTCGGTGTTTCAGAACAACGTCTCCAACCTGATCAGCCAGAGTGAAGACCCCAACACCGGGCTTCTGTATTTCAGCAACGTGTCGCGTGTGCGCACGCGCGGCGCAGAACTTGGCTACCAGCAGAACTGGCCTGGTGGCACCCGCCTGCGCGCGAGCTACAGCTTCCAGCATTCAGAAGACGGCGTCACGGGCCAGACACTGAGCGACTCCCCGCGCCACATGCTCAAGCTCAACGCCAGCACGCCGCTGTGGCGCAGCGACTGGAGAGCTGGGCTGGAAGCGCAATACATCAGCAACCGCTTGACGACATCAGGCAGCGTAGGCGGCTACTGGATCGCCAACCTGACCTTGCTGGCAACGCGGCTGGCACCCAATCTGGAGATGTCGGCCAGCCTCTACAACCTGTTCGACCGGCGCTATGCCGATCCGGCCGGGCCAGAGGTGGAGATGCCTGCCATCCGGCAGGACGGCCGCACGTTTCGCCTGAAGCTCACCTACACCTTCCGATGAACGCACTGTGCGCCTACCTCCGTCGTGCCACGCGCCAGCGCCTGCGCCGGCTGTGCGCGGTGTTGGCCATGGTGCTGGCAACGGTGGCTTGGATGCGGGCCACCTATGCGCAGATGCAGGCCAGCGAAGTCCAGATCAAGGCGGCCTTCATCTACAACTTTGCACTGTTCACCACCTGGCCGACTGACGCGATGCTGGCAGACGCCCCCATGGTGCTGTGCGTGGCCGCCGAGCAACCTCTGCAAGCGGCCTTGGAACAACTGACAGGAAAACCCGTGCGCGGACACCGGCTGGAAATCCGAAAGATCAACGATGGCGCCGTGGGCGGCTGCCATGTGCTGGTGCTTGATGCACGATCGGCTGCTGGCGTCCGCCTGAACCCGACCACCCCCGTGCTCACGGTGGGCGATGGCCGCAATAGTGCGCTGGCGCCGATGATTGCGCTGGCGCTGCAGGACAAGCGGGTCGTATTCGACATCGACGCGGGCGCGGCACGGCAGGCCGGCTTGCAACTCAGCTCGCAGTTGCTGCGTCTGGCGAGGAGCGTGCAATGAACCTGGCCCTGATGACACAACGGCCCCGTCTGGGGCACACCGTGGTGCGGGCAAACATGGCTGGTGCCGGTGCAGCGTTGACCATCGCCGGCGTCCTGCTGATCGTGTTCCAGTTCATCGCCCTGCGTGCGGCACTGGTGCGTGACGTGCACGTGCAGGCGCGCATCATTGGCGCCAACAGTGTGGCGGCGCTGTTGTTCAACGACCGCCACGCGGCAGAAGAAACGCTAGGCGCGCTGGGTGCATCCCCGCCGTTGCGCGCCGCGGGCATCTTCACGGCGCTGCGCAAACCGCTGGCGCTGTACCAGCATGGCGAGGCCGCCCCCGTGCGAGCGCCCGATGCCGCCATGCTGCGCGAAGAAAACGTCTCCACGCTGACCACGCTGGAGGTGGTGGAACCGGTGGAGTCCGAGCGCCGCGTGATCGGCTACGTGGTGATCCGCTCCAGCCTGGCCGACCTGTACATGCAGTTGCTGGGCTTTGCCGTGCTGACGGTGTCGGTGGGCATTGGCGCGATGGGCGTCGCCTATCTGGTGTGTGCCCGCATGCGCCATGCGGTGCTGCAGGCCGAAGCGCACCTCGACTATCTCGCCCACATCGATTCGGTAACGGAGCTGCCGAACCGGCACGCCTTCAACGAGCGCCTGCAGGTCTCGCTCAAGCGTGCGGGGCAGGCGGGGGCGGTTGGCCTGTTGCTGCTGGATCTCGACAACTTCAAGGTGGTCAACGACACCTTGGGCCACAACAATGGCGACCGCCTGCTGCGCCAGGTGGCGCGCCGCCTGAACGAGGTGATTGAGCAAGCCAACCTGCGCGCCGTGCTGTGCCGCATTGGCGGAGACGAGTTCGCCATCATTGCCGAACTGTCCGGGCGCGCATCGATTACCCCGTCGGACGCTGCCGAGCTTGCCGATGGCCTGGCCAAGCGCATTCTCGCCGCGCTGGCCGCGCCGTTTGCGCTGGACTTGCACCAGATTTACGCAACGGCCAGCGTGGGGGTGAGCCTGTATCCGCATGACGCCCGCGACGTGCAGGCGCTCACGCGCAATGCCGATACGGCGATGTATTACGCCAAGAACCGCGGCAAGAACGCCGCTGCCAGCTTCACCTCCGAGATGGACCAGCAGGCCCGCCGGCGCCTGCGCGTGGAAGCCGACCTGCGCCGTGCGCTCGACCGCGAAGAGTTGCTGCTGGCGTATCAGCCGCAGGTCCACCTGCAAGGGCTGGATACGGACGGTGCAGTGGTTCCCACCTCGCACGTGCACGGCGTGGAAGCCCTGGTGCGCTGGCGCCACCCGGAGATTGGCGTGATCGGCCCCGGCGAGTTCATTTCCGTGGCGGAAGAAACCGGCCTGATCGTGCCGCTGGGCCTATGGGTGCTGCGCACCGCGTGCAAGCAGGCCGCGCGCTGGATGCGTGAAGACGGTGTCGCACTGCGCGTGTCGGTCAATCTCTCTGGACGGCAGGCGCGCGATCCGGCCCTCGTGCAGAACGTGCTCAACGTGCTGGCCGAGACGGGCCTACCGCCGCACATGCTGGAACTGGAAATTACCGAAAGCGTGCTGATGGAAGACATCGAAGCCAACATCGCGTTGCTTGAGGCTCTGCACCTGGCGGGCATCAGCCTGTCGATTGATGACTTCGGCACGGGGTATTCATCGCTGGCGTATCTGCAGCGCTTCCCCATCCAGAAGCTCAAGATTGACCGCAGCTTTGTGCAGCGCATGCCCGGCGATGGCGAGGCGATTGCCGGCGCGGTCATCGCCATGGCGCACAGCCTGAAGATGGAAGTGGTGGCTGAAGGGGTGGAAGACGCCGAGCAACTCGCGCTGCTGCGCAAGGCCGGTTGTGACTTGGGGCAGGGCTACCTGTTCTCGCGCCCGCTGCAGGCCCAGCCATTGATGGCATGGCTCCAGCGGCCGGATGGCAGTGATGCCGGCACGCCAAGCGATGCGCCGGAGAGAGAAGCCGAGCCCGTCGGCTCCTTGCCCTCGTCGCTTGCGGGATAACGTTCAGGCCGCCGCTCGCCGCGCGGCACGCGTGGCGCCGGCGGTCAGCACCACCACGGCCGCCAGGATGATGCCCGTGGCGCTCAGTGTTTGCGGCGCGACCCGCTCATCGGCCAGCCATGCGCCCATGAGCAGGGCGATGGGCGGGTTCACGTAGACATAGCTCGTCGCCATGACGGTGGACACGCGCTCCACCAGCGCCATGTAAGCCGTGAACGCAATGGCCGAACCGAACACCACCAGATAGCCCCACGCCAGCGCCGAGTGCAACCCGATGCTGTGCGGCCACTTTTCACCCACGATCAGGCTGAGCAGCACCAGCGCCACGCCGCCAAAGACCATCTCCAGCACAAAGGCCGTCGTGCCCTTGGGCATGTCGATGCGCTTGGAGAGCTGCGAGCCGAACGACCACGACGCAATGGCCGTGGTCAGCGCCAGCACGCCGGCAGTGCTGGCCTGAAATTCCGCACCGTGAAACAGCACCGCAATGCCGATGCTGCCCAGCGCAATTGCGCCAATCTCATATGCCCGCAGACGGCCGCCGGCCAACAGCGTCCACAGGGTGGAGAACAGCGGCATCGACGCGATCATCACCGTGGTGGCGCCCGACGAGATGGTCTGCTCGGCCACCGCCGTCATGCCCATGCCGCCCACCAGCATGAAACCGCCAATCAGCGCGCAGTTGCGCACCTGGCGCCAGCTCGGCCGCTCACGCTCACGCTGGCGCAGGAGAATCAGGGGGGCGAGCAGCGCTGCCGCCACCAGAAACCGCGAACCCATCATCAGGAAGGGTGGCAGATCGGTCAGCGCAAAACGGATGGCCAGATAAGTCGTGCCCCACACCACGTAAGTGATGAGCAGGCAGACCGCGATGAACGGAGACATGTCGAGACCTCGGCGAGGAAGTCCCGATGCTACTCAAGGTGGGCTTATGCGCAAAACGAGTTTTGTTATCGCTCGTTGTTAGCAGGGTTAGCAAACACGTGAGTTTTGGGGCGCGCCACGTTCGGAACACCGTCTTTTGCGTGCGGAAGGCCATCGATGGCGCTCAGAACCTCAAACGCCGGGTTCAGAACGTGGATGGTCGGGGTCTGAAGCCGGCATGATGAGGTTCAGAACATCAAACGCGGCGTTCCGAACCCCAACAGCGGGGTTCGGAAGCGCAGCCGTAGTGTTCAGAACCGCAAGCGCTGGGTTGAGTCACCCCAATGTCGGCGCTCTGAACGGCAAGGGCGGCGATAAGAACCCCAGCGCCCCGTCAGATGACCCGGAAGCCGTGCGTGCCGTCGCGCCCGAGTTGGGCGACCAGCCCGAACTCCCAGTCCAGATAGCCTTGCATGGCCGCGCGCGGAGCGTTGGTGCCTTCGTAGGGGCGGCGGTAGCGGTCGATCCGGTCGGAGGCGAGGTGCGTTTCGCCGGATTCCACCGGCAGCCCCGCGGCCACCCAGGCGGCTGTGCCGCCGTCGAGCACCCAGACCTCGGCGTGCGTGAGCTTGGCCAGATCCACAGCGGCAAAGCGGGCAAGCAGGCTGGAGCCGCAAGTCAGCACGTAGCGGCGGGCCGGCGGGATGCGCTGGAGCGCGCCGGCCAGGTCGGAACGCACGGCAAACCAGGCGCCCGGAATGTGCCGCGCCACGTAGTTGGCGCTGCGGGTGACGTCGATGACGGCGGTGTCGCCGGCTTCCAGCCAACCGGCCAGGGCGCGGGCATCGACCGTGCGCACGGCGGGCGTGTCGGCGGTGGGGGCATGCCACGGGCCGGTCGCGCTGCGCGCGCTGGCGTCGACCGGATCGGTCACGTACACCTCCCAGCCCATCTGCGCGAGCCACGAGGCGGTCATATCCGCACGTACGCCGTCGTCGTCGGTCAGCACAATGCGGGCACCGCGCACGGCGGCGGTGTGGTCAGTCTCCTGCACGAGCTGCCCGCCCGGTGCGCTGGCAAAGCCGGGCAGGTGGCCAGCGGCGTATTCCTCGGGCGTGCGTACGTCCAGCTTGTAGAGCGTGCGGTCCGGGGTTTCCAGCTTGGCAACGTCGGCCAGGGCAATGCGGGGCACATTGGCGCGTTCCGCCACGGCGCGGGCATCGGCCTGGGCCTGGGCACGGGTCTGTGCGGACACGGCTTCCGGGTGGCGGCGGTTGATGCCGTGGTCCAGCACCTGATCGGCCAGCAGCCAGCCGATGGTGCCGTTGCGCAGCGCCGCCACCGGGTTCGGAATGCCAGCGTTGACGAGCGATTGCGTGCCGATGATGCTGCGCGTGCGCCCGGCGCAGTTGACGATGACCTGCGTGGTCGGGTCGGGCGCCAGTTCGCGGATGCGCAGCACAAGCTCGGCCCCCGGCACGCTGGTCGCCGTGGGGATGCTCATGGTCTGGAATTCGTCATAGCGGCGCGCATCGACAATCACCACGTCGCGCTTGGCATCGAGCAGCGCCTTGACTTCCTGCGCGCTGAACGAGGGCGTGTGGCGTTGTGCCTCCACGTATTCGCCAAAGGCTTTGCTGGGGACGTTCACGTCCTGGAAGACCTCGCCGCCGGCTGCGCGCCAGCCATCCAGACCGCCTTCCAGCAGATAGACACGCGTGTAGCCGAGCTCGGTCAACTTGGCGGCAGCGCGCGGGGCAAGGTCCACGCCGTCGTGCACGCCATACAGAACAATCAACGTATCCCGGCGCGGAATGCGCGACCACGCCTCCAGCTCCAGCCGCGAGAGCGGCAGGTTGGCTGCCCACAGCGGGTGCGCCTGCGCGTAGGGGTCTTCCTCACGCACATCGACCAGGGCGATTTCCTTGTGGGCCAGCAAGGCGGCGCGCACGTCAGCGTAGGTGAGCGTGGGAACGTGGGTCTCGGCCAGTGGTGCGGCGACCGGCGAGTCAGTGGCTTCGAGGGTATCGATGACGGTACTCATGAGGCAGACGTGTCCTTGGAACGGTCCCAGAGATTGGGCAGGTGGGTATTCGAATAACCGGAGATGAACGGCTTGCGCTCGCCGTCTTCCGTATAGACCGAGCGGTGGATGCCACCGATGTTGCCGCCGTACACGTGGATGCTGATCGACGTGCGGTCGTCAAACGCGTTGTGCACGCGGTGGATGTCACCCACGCGCGGCGAGACGCGCTCGACCTGGCCCGGCTCCAGGCGGATGGCCGCACCATCGGGCAGCGGGCGCCCATCGGCAGCAAGCTTGAACGGCTGCGAATACTCGGCGCCGCGCAACATGCCGATCAGGCCCCACGTGGTGTGGTCATGGATGGGCGTGCGCTGGCCCGGGCCCCAGACAAAGCTGACGATGGAGAAGCGCTCGCCAGAGTCGACATGCAGCAGGTACTGCTGGAAGTGCTCGGGGTGAGGCTGGGCGTATTCGGCAGGCAGCCAGTTGTCGTGCGCGACGAGCGCGCCGAGCAGCGCGCCGGCACGCGAGAGGATTTCCGCTTCCGTCGGCTGCTGATCGAGCAGGCGGGACAGTGCGGTCACGAAATCGCGCAGCGGCAAGATGGATTGCGGGGATTGCGTTTGTGCAGGTGCGGTAGCGAGGGCAGGCGTGCTCATCGGCAGGTTCCTGATGTGGGGTTTCGGCTCATCTTGCTGGACTGGGGTTCTGGCGTCCAGCTAAACCCCAAGCGCAGTGCGGCCGGCGGCCAGCAGGATCGAATCGTTCTGCGGGGTGTGGATGCGGCTGCAGAGCACATCGCGGTAGTGGCGCTCAAGCGGGTTGTGGCGCGACAAGCCGTGGTTGCCAGAGAGCTGCAGAGCCAGTTCCACCGCGCGGATGGCATTGCCGGTGACGGTGTATTTGAGCAGCCCGCTATCGGTCGTGGAGAGCGGTGTGCCGGCATCGGCTGCCTCGGCAGCGTGGTCGAGCAGCACGCGGTTGGTGCGCAGTGCGGCGGCAATTTCGCCGGCGGCTTCCTGCATGCGCGGCAGCGTTGCCAGCGGCGCACCGAGGTTGGCGGGCGCACGCGTGTTCAGGAACTGCACGAGCCAATCGCGCGCAGCCTGCGCCACGGCGTCGTACAGGCTGCCGAGCAGGACGGCCATCCAGGCTTGCTGATCGACGTGTGCACCGCTGTCTGCCCACTCGGCAGCCGGCCGGATGTCAACGGCGTGGTCGAGCGGAATGGCCACGTCTTCCAGCACAACGTCGTGGCTGCCGGAAGCGCGCAGGCCCAGGTGGTTCCAGGTGGATTCGATGCGGATGCCGGGCGTGTCTGGCAGCGGGCGCGGAACGAGGAAGATGCCGACACGCGGCTCCGCTTCATCGGTGCGCGCCCACACCGCCAGCCAGCGCAGCGCCGGACTGCCGGTGCTGTAGAGCTTGCGGCCGTGAATGCGCCAGTAGTCGCCAACGCGCGTAGCGATCGTGCCGGGCAGGCCGCCGCGTGCCGGTGTGCCCAAGTCTGGCTCCACGCGCAATGCGTTGATGAGGGCACCTTCATTCAATGCCGTGGAGAACACTTGCTGGCGAAGATGCGCGGGCCAACGTGTATCGGCGCGGCCCAGCGCGCGATGCTGCAGATACGTCATCGTCAGAACAAGTGCAGTCGCGGCATCACCATACGCAACCGACGCGATGATGCGGCGCGCAGTGGCCAGGTTTGCGCCACCGCCGCCATGTGCTTGCGGAATGACTTGCGCGGTCAGCCCGGAGGCATGCAGCAACGCAAAGTTCTCGTGCGCAAATTTGCCGTGCGCATCGTGCTCCGCAGCGGTGGCCGCCAGTTGCGGCGTGATGGCGGCCAGCACCTCGGCAAGCCGTTCGGTTGCCGTGGGCAGGCGATGCAGGGGGATGGACGACATGGCGAAGCAGCGCACGAGGCAAGTGATGTTGCCGCACAGCGTAGCCGTGTTGCCGCGCACAGCGAACGACCCATGCCGAATATGCAGCATTGAATTTATTCGTTAGTGCAACGCTGGTGGTGACGTAACTTCATTCGCATTCATGGCGAGGTGCAGCGCAGCAAATACAGCCTCGCCGATCTTCTAACGATATGCGGAGCGAGCCACCATGAGCGTCGATTTCATCGGCATGATCCAGAGCCAGAAGCAGTCGGAAATCCATCCGCCTGATCCGAATGGACCGGTGATTGACCGCGACTACGTGCGTGCCTTTGCGCAGGCCCACGAGCAGGCCGGCTTCGACCGCATTCTGGTGCCGCATCACTCGACCGGCCCTTCGGCCACGTTGACGATCTCGTATGCGGCGGCGCTGACCGAACGCATCCACTTCATGCTGGCGCATCGCCCAGGCTTTACCAACCCGACGCTGGCCGCACGCCAAATTGCGACGCTGGATCAGTTTACGGGTGGGCGCCTGGGGGTGCACTTCATCTCGGGCGGCTCCGACAGCGAGCAACGCCGCGATGGCGACTATCTCGACCACGACCAGCGCTACGCACGCACCGATGAATACCTCGGCATCCTGCGCCGCATCTGGACCGAGGCCAAACCGTTCGATCACGAGGGCGCGTTCTACCGTTTCGAGCAGGGTTTCTCGGAGGTGAAGCCCGCGCAAAAGCCGCATGTGCCGATCTACTTTGGCGGCGCGTCGGACGTGGCGGTGGAGGTGGCGGGCAAGCACGCCGATGTATACGCCCTGTGGGGGGAGTCGCTCGACCAGGTGCGTGAACTGACCACGCGTGTGCGTGCAGAAGCCGCCAAGCACGGCCGCAGCATCCGCTTCTCGGTATCGTTCCGGCCGATTCTGGCGGACACGGAAGAGGCTGCCTGGGCCCGCGCCGAACGCATTCTTGAACGCACCCGCGCGCTGCGCCTGGAGCAAGGCTACAGCCGTGGCGGCCCACAGCAGAGCGAAGGTGCACGTCGCCTGCTGGCCGCTGCCGAGCAGGGCGAGCGCGTCGACAAACGTTTGTGGACGGCCATCGCCAAGGAAACCGGCGCACGCTCCAACTCCACCGCGCTGGTCGGCACGCCGGAGCAGGTGGCCGATGCGCTGCTCGACTACTACGACCTGGGCGTCACGACCTTCCTGATCCGCGGCTTTGATCCGCTGGAAGATGTGGTCGACTACGGCCGCACACTCATCCCGCGTGTGCGTGAGCTGGTTGCCCAGCGCGATGCACAGCGCAAGGCAGCGTGAGGGCGCGGGCATGAGCGCAGTCATCTCCATCGAGCGCCCGGCGTCTACCTCGCTCCGGCTCAACCCGCAGCCACAGCAGAAGTTCTGGTTCGATCCGCCGGCGGCGCGCACGTCCGTTGAGGCAGAACGGCGCCATCGGCAAGAGCGCTTGGCAGCAGCTTTCCGCATCTTTGCGCGGCATGGCTTTGACCTTGGGCTGGCCGGGCATATCACTGCACGCGATCCGGAACTGCCCGACCACTTCTGGGTGAACCCGCTGGGCGTGCATTTCTCGCGCATCAAAGTGTCAGACCTGCTGCTGGTCAACGCGCATGGCGAGACGGTCATCGGCGATCAGCCGCTCAACAAGGCGGCGTTCGCCATTCATGCGGCGATTCACGAGGCGCACCCGCACATCGTGGCGGCGGCGCATACGCATTCGACGTACGGCAAAGCGTGGTCGACGCTGGGCCGACCGCTCGATCCACTCACGCAGGATGCGTGCTCGTTCTATGAAGACCATGCCCTGTTTGACGACTTCACCGGCATGGTGGTCGACGCCAGCGAGGGCGAACGCATTGCGCGCGCACTGACCAAACCGGGCGGCGGCACGCACAAGGGCGTGATCCTCAAGAACCACGGCATCCTCACCGCCGGCCCCACCGTAGAAGCCGCTGCATGGTGGTACATCGCGCTGGACAACGCCGCGCATACGCAACTGCTGGCTGAAGCTGCCGGCACGCCGCAGCCGATTGACGCCGCCACCGCGCGGTACACGCACAGCCAAGTGGGTGGGCCCGAAGGCTCGCTGCACGCGTTCGAGAGCCTGTACGCGGGCCTGATTGCCGCTGAGCCGGACGTGCTGGACTGAGCCCAAGCAGAACCAAACAGATCGTAGAGCACAGAACACATCCAACACATCACCATACGGGGAGCACTCCATGAGCCAAGAC